>CBDUCU010000200.1:0-7005 GCA_965365725.1 uncultured bacterium
CAAAAAGGGAGACGCGGCTGTGAGAGAGAGTCTAGGCAAGGCTGGGCTGCGAGTCAATGAAGACGCAATAGAGCAAAGAAAAACGAAGAACTGTAGAAGTTAAAAGTGTCGAAAGCCTTCGGGCAAAAGCTTCTGTGTGCGTCCGTCTTCAACGAGAAGTATTTCGCCCGCCGCATCCGTGACTTCGCCGATCTCTGTGAGATGGATTCCATCAATTTGCTTTGGAAGCCTCGATGCCTTGCGCGGGCTTATTGTAAAGAGCAGCTCGAAGTCTTCGCCGCCTGAGAGTGCGAATTGCATCGCCTCCATGTTTGTAAAGCCGCCACTCAGTTTGATATGCGGATCAACTGGAATGGTTGATGCTTGAATGCGCGCCCCGACGTTGCTTTCGCGGCAGAGATGAACGAGATCAGATGAAATACCGTCGCTTAGATCAATCAACGCAGTTGCAAGATGCTGCTCGCCGAGCATTTGCCCCCACAACGAGCGCGGCTCTGGACGGAGCTGCCGGTAGATGAGTCGGCGTTTCGCTTCACCAATTGTGATGCGCGCTGATGCGGCTTCAAAACTCTTCTTAAGCGGTGCGCTTGGCATGCGCGCGCGCTGTTCCAGAAGGCGTAAGCCGGCAGCCGCTCCGCCGAGCGCACCGGTCACAAAAATTTTGTCGCCCGGTCGCGCTCCTGAACGAAAAACCGCATCGCCGCTTTTAACTTCGCCAACGACGATTGAATCAATGACGAGCGGCTCATGCTCCGACACGTTGCGTCTTGCATCTCCGGTGCGCGACACATCGCCCCCGATCAGAACGACTCCGTAAGTCTCTGCCAACTCAAAATAACCATCATAAAATTTATCGAGAAAGCTGCCGTTCCAGATGCGTGCGCTCGCACCGATTGAGAGAAGCGACCAACGTGGACGCGCGCCCATCGCTGCAACATCGGAGAGCGAGACGGCGAGAGATTTATAACCGAGAAGTTTTGGCGTGGTGGTCGAAAGACGGAAATCTACGCCTTCGACAAGCAGGTCGGCCGTGATAACCGTATCGAGACCGGATCGCGGGTGGCGAATGACTGCCGCATCGTCACCGATGCCTTTAATCAGTGATGAGTGACGGGTGATGAGTGATGGGTTGAATAGAGCGCGGGCAGCGTTCTGCTCAGCATGCAGTCGAACGTTTTCGATGAAGTCCAACTCCGAACGAGCATGTTTTTTAGATGATGAGCGTTTGCGACTCTTGTTTCGATCCGTATGCGGTTTCTCATCACTCATCGCTTTGTTAAAGATTGCGCCGCATCGATTCAAGGCCGGCTTCGATTGTCTCTTTTGGAAGCGAGAAGGAGAAACGTAGATGGCCTTCGCCGTGCTCGCCAAAGACGATGCCGGGGACGGTTGCAACCTGTGCTCGTTCAAGAAGAATGTCGGCGGCGGCGCGGCTGTCGCGATTGATGGCGGACGCATCAGGAAAAGCATAGAAAGCACCCGCCGGGGCTTTACACACGAGACCGATTTCGTTAAGGCCGGAAGTGAGTAGATCGCGTCTTTCTCGATAGGCTTGGCGTGTTGTTTCGTAAAATTCGTCTGGCAACGAAAAGGCCGCCAGAGCCGCCCATTGCGAAGGAGTGGAAACGCCGTTTGTCGAATAAAGAAGGCATTTCTTCATGCCCGCCATCCAGGGCTCGGCGGCCACCGCGTAACCGACTCTCCAGCCCGTCATCGCATAAGATTTTGAGAGCGTGTAGGAAGTGATAGTCCGTTCAAACATGCCTTCGAGCGAGGCGATCGAAACATGCTCGTCGTCATAGACAAGTGTTTCGTAAGCTTCGTCGGCCAGAACAACAAGGTCGCGCTCGCGCGCAAATCGTGCGACGGCTTCTGCCTCGTCGCGCGTGAAAACAACGCCTGAAGGGTTCTGCGGCGTGTTGTAGTAGATAGCGCGCGTGCGCTCTGTGCTGTAACGCGCAAGGGTCTCGGCGAAACCGTCTCTGCGCGCCTCGTCGGTCGGGACTAAGATTGCATAGCCGCGACAATGTGCGATGAGGTCTTTGATCGGTGTCCAAAACGGAGAGAAGACGAGAACCTCGTCGCCGGGATCGACGACGGATTGAAACGCACCAAAGAGTCCTTGCATACCGCCGTTCAAAACAATCACATCGTCTTCGCGCGCTGGAATGTGATTGCGCTCGTTTACTTTCGAGGCGATGGCGGCGCGCAGTTCTGGAATACCTGATGATGGTGCATAGCGCGTCTTATTTTCCGCAAGAGCGCTCGTCATCGCCGCCTTGATCGGCTCGGGGGTATTTAGAAAAGGCTCGCCGCCCTCAAACTGGTGAACCATCTCGCCACCCGCGCGCAGCTCCATGATCTTGTTGCGAATCTTGACGATGTCCGAAAAGCCCACGCGTTCAAGCCGCGAGGCGAGGCGAAAGGCAGAAGTAGGTTTTTGTGCTGTGATGACGGGCGAACCTCCTGAAATTTCGGGCGAGCGACACGGATTATAGAACGTCAGCAGGAATGCGTCCAAACAGCAGAGTCGTCATCGAAGGCATTGACCATCGCAGTACTTAACGCAAATCCATTGATGATATCGTGTCTCTTACTTTCCATATCGTATAGAGTCGCTCGCGCTTTGTTCCATTGCAATAAGGTTACATTCTTATAATTCAACGACAACGACGATTTTCTTTGGGCAAAACCTGTATGCTTTGCTCAACTCAACCAAGATTACGATCCTTCTGGCGATAAACGATTTTGAGGTACGGTGTTTGCCAAATGCTTTAGCGGCCCGCATTGATTTTGTAACCCGAAGGAGAATTTGATCGATGATTTTGCAAAATAAGATTATTCCGGTCGCGCTTGGTGCAGCGCTTTTGGGCGGTTCAGTCGGCGCGTTTGTGATGCGCCCGGCCAAAACGAACGAGACGGCTTCGGCCCAACCTGTTGCGACGCAGACGGCAGCTACAACGACCGTTCCCGCGCAGAATTTCGCCGCAGCAGCGACAACCGAGCAGCAACCGCTTGTTGCCAGCAACACCGAGAACGTAGCCTTTCGTGAAGGGTTTGCCGAAGGCGTGCGCGCTGCGCGTGAAGACGGCCTGAGCGCAACAACTGCGTCTGCGCCTCGCGTCGTGACCAACGAGCGCGTTGTTTATCGCTCGGCACCGCGCACACGTGCTGCGCGCTCGCGCGGCTCCAGCCCGAGACAGGTTTATTACGACTACAACACGCGTCCGCGCAATCGTTCCTTCTGGCAGAAACACCGCGACAAATTGACAGTAGCGATGGGCACAGGCGGCGGCGCGCTTATTGGCGGGCTGGTCGGAGGCAAAAAGGGCGCTCTCATTGGCGGTCTTGCCGGGGCGGGCGGCTCTGCGCTCTACACCTACAAACTTCGTAAACGCGACCGTCGTTACTAAGCGAAGGTCTCAAGTCGGAGTAATGAGAGCAGTGCGTGCGTTGCTTAAAATCTTTATCATCGTTGCGCTGCTCTTTCAAACTATTAATGTCAAAGGGACGGCTATACATTCATGCATAGCCGTCCCTTTATGTTTTAGCTTCAGTAACATTCATTCCAAAAGTTTTGCTCCGCATTTACTGACGGCAAGCACGCAAAGAGTTAAACGCAAAGCCACGTCTTCTGTTCCTTCGCCCGTGCGTTTCCGTGAGTCGCAGGGTCGTGGTCTCATTCTACGCACGTGGGTCAACGATGCCGGGCCTTACACTTTTGTTCTTGATACCGGCGCGGGCGCTAATCTCATCTCGCGCCGTGTGGCGACGGAGGCGCGCGTCGAGGTTGACGCAAGAGAACGCACTGTGCGTTTCGGCGGGTTGAGCGGAGCGAGCACGGTCGCAGGCCGTCGAGCATATATTCGCGCATTTGCACTCGGCACGCGCGATAATCTTTTGCCCTCGCAGGGGTTCACGGTCATTGCCGATGCTTTGCCGACGGACATTGACGGAGTGCTTGACCCGACCGAAGTTTTCTCGCCGCTTGGTTATACGATTGACTTCGAGAATGAAACTGTCAGCGCCTTTGACCCGCGCATTTCTCCACTACGTTTGAACGACTCGAGCCCGGACAGCGCAGTCGTACGTTGGGTTGCAGAACAGAATGGCCGTCGCCCCTTCATCTCGCTCACAAATGGTCGTCGCGCGCTGATCGACACAGGCTCGGGCTTTGGTCTAGCCATCAATGCTGAAGCGGCGAAAGCTTTGGGAATCATTGAGACCGAAGGCAAGCAGTGGGAAGGCGTAAGCGACTTGGGCGGGGGCAAAATCTCTTCAAAAAGAATCAGACCTGCAACCGTACACATCGGCCCGCTCGCGTTGCGCAATGTGCCGACCGATTATCTTTCCGGCACAAAAACAGATGCCCCCATTCTTTTAGGCCGCGATGCAATCAGACCCTTTCAAATCACGTTTGATCCCGTCAATCGTCTGATACGTTTTAGACCTTCCTAAAATTCCTTCCACTCGTTTGCTGTCTTGGTTCTACTGCATTATTGCGTTTCGAACACTTTGATGTCCGACTGTTGGTCAAACAACTGTTGACCGCTTGTCCGAACAAACGGTCAGCAAATGTTTGACCTCAAGGCATGCTGAATCAACCCTTTTTTAAAACTGCTTCTTTTATCTCGCTCCAAAAAATATTCTTGACTCAATCATTATTATTCTGATAAATAGCCCCCGCCTTTTAGATGTGAACTAGCCTCTCTGAGCTTCGATATGTGCGGGCGCTCCTGTTTGGCTCAATCCACAACCATCTTTCCATAACGCGCTACAGCATTAACTTTAACTGCCTCCAACATCGAAAGGAAAAAAACAATGAGACGAAAGTCACCCACAACTCTTGTCCTCGCCGCTTTGGTTGCAACAATTATTGGCGCTACGTTGCTGCTCACTACCCCGAAGTCTGCAGCGCAGAGCTCAAAAGAATCAGCCAACGGACATGGAACGCTTCTTGTTCTAAACGATGACGGCGATGCTGTTCGTAGGCAATTCACAGTGAGTGCGCAGCGTCGTCCGGATGGAACTGTGAAAGGCCACGCAGTTCTACACAATCCTGCTTTCCGCGTCGACAACGGTCAAAAGTATCAACTTCAAATTGATATTACTTGTATGAGAGTGTATGGGAATATCGCCGTCTTTGGCGGAACCACCAGAAGAACGAACGACCCGAATCTGGTCGATGCGGTCTTTTTCTCTGTTCAAGACAACGGCGAACCCGGAAGGGATCGCGACAAGATCAGCCGAGTGTTCTTTTGGGATGACGACCCAAATACCACTGGAGACCCACAAGCTTGTCAGGTGACCGGGCCGGCGGATTTCCCCTTGGAGACTATCGAATCAGGTAACATCCAGGTCAAGGGCGGAATCGTCTCTGTTCCATAAAGATTAGCCTCCTGCGACAAACGAAAAAAGCGCGCTTCTCCTGCGATTAAGGGAAGTGCGCTTTTTGCTTCGGGCGCATCACGTCTCAATAAGTACAAACAGAAGATAATGAAACAGGGCAGGATGAGAATTGATGTTGTGCGCGAGTATCCGCCGCCGGAACTCAAGTCATCCGTTACCGTCTAACCCAATATGCAACGTGCTGTTCGGTTAACAATAATATTGACAACGCTTAGGGGCGCGCGTAACATGCCCGCAGGTTTCACACTCGCCGCCGTACGTCCAACAACAAAAGCGAGTGTTTTAGTTGAAACATCCTTCGAGAAAATCCATATTCGCCTCGGTGAAAGGTCAACCGTTTATGAATCGGCTGGCAGTCTCCATCCCCGAAAAGCTTTTTTTCAAGATCGGCGAGGTGTGCGACATCACTGGGATTCAGGCACACGTGCTGCGCTATTGGGAATCGGAATTTCCGATGCTCGCCCCGCAAAAAAATCGCGCTGGCCAGCGCACCTACCGTAAGCGCGATGTCGAGATGGTGCTTCGCATCAAGGAGCTGCTCTACGAAGACCAGTACACCATTGCCGGAGCAAAGAAAAAACTGACGAGCGATTTGCGCGGCGCAAGCAAGCTCAAAGTTGTCACGCCTGAGATGGGCGCGCAACTCGCCGCACAGCAGGCCGAAGCCGCGCAGGAAGAGTTAGAGGCGACATCTCTTCCAGAAGTCGCTCACGAAATTCCGCCCGCGCCAGTTTTTTCTTCACGACCTGAGTCGTCGCACGCGAATACAGTCGAGCCGCCGCAATACTCGGTCACGGACGAGCGTCGCGCCGCCATACGCCGTTTGACAACACAAATGCGCGAGCTTCTCACCTTGCTCGAAACCACAGAACCACGCAGAGACTCACAACGAAAATGAGTCGAGCGGTTTTGTGCAGTCCCTATTACTTTCTCAACGTTTGACAAATCGACTTTTCCGGCGATACTTATGAGCGCAGCTCAACGGGATGTGGCGCAGCCTGGTAGCGCGCACGCTTGGGGTGCGTGAGGTCGGCAGTTCGAATCTGCCCATCCCGATAAGAGAAAAGGCTTTCAACTCGCAGGGGTTGAAAGCCTTTTCTCATTAATCGCTTAAATCGCTTTCGACCTCAAAACCTCTGATTCTCACAATCGCTGCTATGAAGATTTGCACTTCGTGTCGTCAAGAAAAAACTGAAGAAGAGTTTAACCGCAAGGGTGGAGAATTACAGGCAAAGTGTAAATTTTGTCAGCGCGAATATCATCGACAATATTACCGAAAGAACAGATCGCGTTTTCTTCAGAAGAATCGTTTTAACAAAAATCGTCAGCGCAAACGTTTGAGGGCCATTCTGTGCGCGGCAAAAAGTCTTCCATGCAAAGATTGTGGTGGAGTGTTCCACCCTTGGGTTATGGAATTCGATCATCGAGAGGGCGTTGATAAAAGAATGGAGGTCGCAAACTTAGCATCGAAAGGTTGTCCGGACTCAATGTTATTGGAGGAGATGAGTAAATGCGATGTTGTATGCGCGAATTGTCATCGCATGAGGACATATCAAAGATTACATAAGTGAATAGGTTCGGTTCGTTGGTTGGGGC
>CBDUCU010000201.1:0-6986 GCA_965365725.1 uncultured bacterium
GGGCAGAGCGCAACCGTCAAGATCAAGTATGGACGACCCATCGGCGAGTTTCTCATTCCGGGCGCGCCGCCCGGCATCAAGTTTGCGCTCGGCGAGAACCCGAAGCGCACATCCTTTTCGCAAATTCCGGGCGGCCCCGCGCGGCGCTATCCGGCAACGCGCATGGGTGTCGAAGAAACTATCAGACAGGCGTTTACGCGCGCGCGCGACTACAAACGCGCGTGGGACGAATATCGCGCCGAATCGCGGACAAACAAGAACCTGATTGCGCCGCGCCGAGACTTGCAGCTTGAGCCGCTCGTCGAAATTCTCGAAGGCAGGCGCTTTGTTCACGCGCACTCTTATCGCGCCGACGAAATTCTCATGCTCATCTCTCTGGCGGAGGAGTTCGGTTTTAAGGTGAGGACTTTCCAGCACGTTCTCGAAGGCTACAAGGTTGCGAGCGAGATTGCGCGTCACGGCGCGGGCGCGTCGTCTTTTGCCGACTTCTGGTCTTACAAGATGGAAGCCTACGACGCGATTCCTTATAACGCCGCCATCATGACGCGCAAAGGCGTAAACGTCTCGATCAATTCGGACTCGTCCGAGCGCGCGCGTCGTCTCAACGTCGACGCCGCAAAGATGATGAAGTACGGCGGCCTCTCGGAAGAAGAGGCGCTCAAACTCATTACCTGGAATCCGGCGTGGCAGCTTGGCATACAAGACCGCGTCGGCTCGATTGAAGTCGGCAAGGACGCAGACGTTGTCATCTGGACGGGCCATCCTCTGAGCACGATGTCGCGCGTTGAGACGACGTTTGTAGACGGCGAAATCTTCTTCGACCGGCAACAAGACGCGACACGTCGCACACAGCTTGAGAGCGAGCGAAAGGCGCTCGAAGCTTTGGAGCCGAACAAAGCCCCGTCGGAAGGCGGAACGCCGCCCGCCGCTCCGCGCGGACGACCCACACGCGCTTCCGATGCGCACGACGACGATCAGATCATCATCGACGGAGGCGACAAAAAGTGATGAGAGCAAAAACAAAACTTCGCAACTCGGTCGCGCCGTTTGCGCAAACGTTGATGAGAGTTGCGCTGTCATCAATGTTTGCCGTTGTCGCCTTTGCGCAGGACATCGTCGGGCCGACGCAGCAGGAGATGAGTGCGCCGGGCACGTTCGTCATACGCAACGCGCGCATCTTCACGATCTCCGGCCCCATGATTGAAAACGGCTCGGTCGTCATCAGTAACGGGCGCATCACGGCGGTCGGCGCAAGCGTCAATGCTCCGGCGGGTGCGCAAGAGATAGACGCTCGCAATCTCAACGTCTATCCCGGTTTGATCGATGCAGAAACAAATCTCGGTCTCGCTGAAATAACGGGGGCTGTTCCCGGCACGGTCGATTTGGCTGAGGTCGGCGACATGAATCCGAATGCGCAGGCGTGGGTTGCCGTCAACCCGCACAGCTCGCACGTCGAAGTGACGCGCGTCGCGGGCGTGACAAGCGTCGTCTCGATGCCGACGGGCGGCGTAATCTCAGGTCAAGCGACATTCATCAATCTCGCTGGGACGACGCAGCGCGAAATGGCGCTCATTCCAAACGTCGCGCTTGTCGTTGAGTTTCCGCGCGTCGGCGGCGGGGGCTTTCAATTCGGCCCGCCGCAAGCAATTACGCCCGATGCTTTAACGGCGCGCGACCGTCGCGTAGATGAGTTGCGACGGATGCTCCGCGACGCAGAGGCTTACGGACGCGCGCAGGATGCTTACGCGCGCGATCAACGCAGCGTGCCGCGCCCTGATACGGACGTTGTGCTTGCCGCGCTCGTCCCATACGTTCGCGGCGAGCGGCCCGTTATGTTTCGCGCCGACCGCGAGCGCGACATACGCGCAGCCATCCGCTTTGCTGAAGAGATGAAACTGAAGCCGATCATCGTCGGCGGCAGCGACGCGTGGAAGATTGCGCCGTTTCTCAAAGAGAAGAACGTCCCCGTCATCTTCGACAGTATGTGGGGACTGCCCACACGCGAAGACGACCCGTACGACGTGCTCTATTCAACACCGGCCAAGCTGCAACAGGCCGGCGCGCGCTTCTCGATTTCGACGGGCGACGTTGGCGCGCATGTCCGCGACCTTCCATTTCAAGCAGGGATGGCCGTTTCGTTTGGTCTGTCGCACGACGAGGCTCTCAAGGCAATCACGCTTTACCCGGCGCAAATTATGGGCGTGGCCGACCGTCTCGGCTCGATTGAAGTCGGCAAGCTCGCCAACCTCGTCGTGACGGACGGCGACATCCTCGACGCGCGCACAAACGTCCGGCATCTCTTTATCGGTGGCCGTCAGATCCCGCTCGTCAGCCGTCACACGGTGCTCTACGAACAGTTCAAAGACAGAAGGTGAGAATAAGCAGAAGACAATAGGCAGTAAGCATCTGTAAAAAGCGCGAGCGGCTTGAAGCGTGTTCTTTAGGCCGCTCGCGCTTTTTGTATCAAGCAGATTTGGACGTTTGCGATTTATCGCGTCGTCGGTTTCGTTGAGAGGCGCGTTGTCTCGCTCTGCTCAACAAAGCCGGTTTTGTTAGCCTGCTCATAAACTTTGTCGAGCCCCGCAATTCGCTCATATCAGAAACGCAAACTAATCACAACCATCGTCGATGTCATTCGGAAGTATCTTCACCAACTAAACCAGGCACAAACACTAGTAAGTTTAACCAGGTTCGTTGGCCTCGCCGAAACCACTTCTAACGGCCAAATTGCTGGCAAATTTTTTTCTATGAATGGAGATCGAATGATGTTGAAGATTACCCGACTCGGGCAGTTGTTTGCTTTGACGGCGATTCTTGTTCTTGCGCCCGCCGCGCTGGCGCAAAACACCGACCACACATCACAATCGCGTGCGACGGCCACAACGTCCGTGCCAAACGGTCAGAAGATGAAGTTAAAAGGCGTGGTGACAGGCCGCAATTCCGACTCTTTTACAGTTCTTGGTGATAACGGCGCGGCCATCAACGTTCTTTTAACCGACCGCACGAGCGTTAAGACAAAGGGCGGATTCTTCGGCGGTGGGACGCAGTATGCGACGACGAACATCCTGCGCGGGCTGCGCGTCGAGGTCGAAGGCAGGGGCGATTCAACAGGTCAGCTTGTTGCAGAGAAAGTCCGTTTTGGCGACAAGGATTTGCGGGTCGCACAGTCGATTGAAGCACGCGTCGATCCGGTCGAAAATCGCGTCGGAAGCGCCGAGACGAAGCTTTCAGATATCGAGCAGAACGCGCACCGCATTTCGGGTCAGCTGGACGAACTGGCTGCCGTCTCAAATGCAGCGCGCGGCGGCGCAGTGGCCGCGATGGAGACGGCCGAGTCGGCCATCAACGGTGTGAATTTGACCAACGAACGCATCTCTGCGCTCGACGATTTCACTGCTCAGACGAGTCTTAACGTCAACTTCAAACACCGCAGCGCCGTGCTTACACCCGAGGCCAAGCAACAGCTTGACCAGATTGCCGCTCAATCAAGCAGCGCCAAAGGCTATATGATCGAAGTCTCAGGCTACGCATACGATTTTCGCAATAAGGAATCGAACCGGCGTTTGAGCCAGCAGCGCGCCGATGCGGTCGTCCGTTATCTGGCCGAAAATCATCGCGTCCCGCTTCGACGCATCATTACTCCGTTCGGTTTTGGCGCGACCGCAGAGCCTATCGCCGACAACAAAACGCGAGAGGGCCGCGCCGAAAACCGCCGCGCAGAGGTTCGTCTGCTCGTCAACAAGGGCTTGACTTCGTCAACGCCGGAGATGAATGAAGGTAAGGTCTCTTCGGCGACCCCGAATCAATAAGCGGCATAAGGCGAACGTCATACAGTTGCAATAAAAGTGCAACCTGCATTTAGAGGATGATCTGTATGATACGTCTCTAGGGACAATCCTTCTGGGACTGAGTGAAACTTTTAGGCAGGCCACGCGAGTGGCCGACCTTGGCGGCAAGTTATGGGGGAACTTGCCGCCTTTATTTTTTCCGTAGAAGAGTCTGAAACGAAGGTAAGTCGAATGAGACGGGTGAGCGCGGAGTAAGGCCGCGCTCATCCGTCTCATTCGTCTCATCCGTCTTCCATCTCTTTTTATTCGGGCACGACGAGCTTTGCCGCCGGGAGGATGGCCTTTTTACCTCGGTGCTGCCAGCATCTTCCCGTCCCGCGCACGCGCCGCGAGCAGGGCGTTCCTTTTTTTGTCCGCGCCCCGCACATTGAGACAATTTCAAAAGGGTCGGTCGGGCGCTCTTCTTCAGTTCCATCTGCACCGTAGCTCTTGACAGCCATTTCGTCTTTGCGTCTCCCGCTTTCAACTCCTCCTGTCTGCGCGCTCGCAGTCTGGACGGTCGTTTTACGCTCGATGACGAGCGGCGGGGCCGCGGGCCGCAGCGTCCGGCCCAGCACAAAGCCAAACAGTGGAAGCGACGCGCACAACAGAAACGGCGCTAATTTGCGTCTCCTGCCGAAACCCTTGTCGCATGCCGGGCAGAAGCGTCTGCTCGTCCACAAATGCCAGCGCGTGCGTTCTATGCGCGTCCCGCATTCGACACAAAAGTTTGGTCTATACATCGGATGTGACGACTCCTCTCGGGTGAGGCGGCGGTAAGCCGTCTTAAAGATTTTGTTGTGGCGCGTCGGGTTGCCGCGCCAAAGCAAGGGTTGAGTTTGGCCCTTGCGCGCGGCGGATTATAGCCCCGCGCTGGTAATCACGCCTAGACACGACTTGTTTCATGTGCAACGCCATGTTGCACGCACGACACAAAAGATGTTATAGTCTCTTTCGCTCCCGGATTGGTTTTTGTAAACGCGGGCGCAATCGACGGTTTAGTATTTTAATTCGCCGCGTCAATCCGCCTCTTGCATTTGAGTGTTCGCCCGATGCGTCTAAAGCTCTACTGCAATCGCTACGCGCACTTTAAGGACGCACTGGTCTGTTCGGTGAGTTGCGCGTACCGCGCGCGTTGTCATGACTTTGCGCTCTTTTACGACGCACATCGAGCCGACGTGGATTCTGCAGTCGCGGAATATTACGAAGCGCGCCGCGACACAAAAGAAGAGAAGCAGGAGCGGCAGACTTTTGCGGCTTCGCCCGTTATCGCGCAGCTTGCGAGACCGGTCGAGATGCGTACGCTGATACGTTTGGAGGTTAAGAGAGAGATGGCCGAATCGCTTTACATCTGGATCGACAAGGAAGACCGTGCGGAGCTTTTGGAGACGGTCGAAGTTCTGCGACGCGCCGAGCGCGGGCAGAAGGCCAAGAGCATCTACCGCGTCGCGCAGGAGATGGAGCTGCGCTATCAGCTTGTGCCGCGCAAGAGCATCGACCGCGCCAAACGCGCCGCCGCCGTTCAGGAGGAACGCGTTGCAGCCCGCCGCCGCGCGCGTGCGGAACAGAAGAATGGGCCTCCTGCGCCCGTTCCTTTTCCCGCACCGGTCGTTGCGCGCGATGAAAGCTCGGAAACATCTGCCGCCCCGTCCAAGCGCACGCGCACACGCTCGCGCGTCGCCAAGATCGCGAGCGGGCGCTAGCGCGCACCCCAAAATGTAAATCGTAAATAGAGAACTGTGTGTTCTCTATTTACGATTTACGTTTTAGGCTGTTGGGCCGTAATCCATTCAAGCAACTCGCCCTTCACAAATCGCACCAAAACTAATCCGCCGGCCCGCGTCAGAAAACAAGCTGCGCGGGTGGCTCGGATTTATCTATTTTGCGCCATTTTCGTGCGGTTTCTGAAGATGCCTCGCTTGCTAAAGCGGCTTCTGAGATTGCATACTTGATGTTTCATTGGATTGGCGAGACAGTTGATGCGATCAAAAGCCCTTTTCTCAAAAACATTTCTGAAATTTGTGCGCGCGACCCTGGTCGCCGCTTTTTTCATCTGCGGGCCGTCCGTATCTCTTGCGCAGCAAGACGACGACACGATCAAAGTTGAAGCCAATCTCGTCCAGATCAACGTCGGTGTGGCCGACAGAAAGGGCCGCGCCGTCACGGATCTGACGCGTACCGATTTCGTCGTCTATGAAGACGGCGTACGCCAAAACATCACGAGCTTCGAGCCAACCAACGCTCCCTTCAGCCTCGTTCTGCTGCTCGACACCTCCGGCTCGACGCAGAGCTTTCGCACAACGCTTGTGCTCTCGGCGCTTCGCTTTATCGACGCGCTCGGCCCTGCTGATCGTGTCGCGGTTGTTTCATTCAACGAGAAGGTCAAGACGCTTCAATCCTTCACCGCCGACCGCGAAAAGATCGTCTATGCGATCAACGGAGCGAGAGAAGGGCGCGGACGCACACAGTTTTATCAAGCGCTGACACACTCGCTCAAAGAACTGTCCAAGGAAGAGAAGCGGCGTAAGGCTATCGTCGTCATCACGGACGGCAAGGACTCCGAGCTTGAGCGCGCCGACCGCGTTTCGACTTCGAGCGCAACCACCGGCGAGCAGGCCGTCGCCGTGCTTCAGCCCGAACAGAGCGCACCCTTGCGCGCCGCGCTCGACCTTGCCGACCGTCAGGGGGTCACCATCTATCCGCTCGCGCTTCCTTCGGGCGATTTACGTCTGATCTATCAGCCGACGCCGCAACAGGTGGCAGTCTATACGGCTGCGCGCGCGCGTCTGGAGGCGCTCGCCAACCGCACCGGCGGGCGGCTTCAAGAGATTCGCCGTCTAGAAGACATGGGCCGTCTCTACGCAGAAGTCGCAGCCGACCTGCGCCGTCTCTACACCATCGCCTATCAACCCACAGGCGAGCGCCGACGCGACGGCGCATGGCGCGCCATCCAGATCGAGGTCTCTCGCGCAGACCTCATCGCACGCACGCGCCCCGGCTACTACGCGCGCTGATTTTCAACCGCTTCGCCTAAGAGAATCCTTCCAACACGCTCGCTTGACACTCAACAAAGTCGCCCGTATATTTTTCCGAACTTCACACAAACCACGCACCCGTAGCTCAGTTGGATAGAGCGTCTGACTACGAATCAGAAGGTCG
>CBDUCU010000202.1:0-6978 GCA_965365725.1 uncultured bacterium
GGGTTGCGACTTGGCAATCAAATTATCGAGCGACAAAACTCAAACGGCGCGGTCTTTGTTCCGGCCTCCGCTTCGCCCGTGCTCGTACTGGTCAACTTTGGCGAGACGCGCATGAAGGGCATCGAGTTCGAGGTTGATTATCGCTTTACCGACGCGTGGTCTTTTGGCGGCAACTATTCATACATCCACGCTGAAGACCGTCTGACCGGTGCCGTCCCAAATCTTGGCGGCGGCGGACTGCCTCCGCAGTTGGGATTTCTACGTCTGCGCTTTCAGCCGCCCAACAAGAGATACTGGATCGAAGGCTACTCGACACTCGCCGGTCGTCAGCAGAGGCTCTCTTCGCTCGACCTCTCAGACAGGCGCACGGGCGCGACGCGCTCGCGCACCAACATCCAAAATTTCTTTCGCAGGGGTGCGTGCGTGCGTGGGCTGACTACGCCCGGCTCAAATGGTCTTTGCAACTCGGCTGGCGGCATCCTCATTGCTACTGGCGAGACGCTCGCGCAGGTGCAAAACCGCGTGCTCGGACCCGGCGTTGAATCCGCACCGCTTTTTAACGCCATTCCCGGATACGGTCTCGTCAACCTGCGCGGCGGCTTGCGCTTTGCCGAAGGTCAAGAGGTGACAATCGATTTTGAGAACATCGGCGACAAGAGCCATCGTGCGCCGGGTTGGGGCGTTGACGGCCCCGGTCGCAGCCTCACGGTTCGATATCATTGGAAGTTCTGATTAATCCTATGGAAGCAAGAATAGACTTGTATGGAAATTATTGAAGTTTGATGTTACGCTTCACAAGACGCGCGGTGAAGGGCCGCGTGTCGTCCGGTCGGGCCATTCGGGCGGTTACATTCTCGCTGCGGCTTTTGTTCTCCCACGCTGCATGCGATCCGATTTAACTACCGCACAACTCACAAGGATTCCGGACGGGCGCTCTCTTGTTGGAGTCTTCGCCCCCGATGTCTCAATCAATCTTCTGCCCCAATTGCGGCAAGGGCGTCGCCTCGCACGCAATATTCTGTACGAACTGCGGAAACGCCGTTCCAAAACTCTCTTCTGTAGAAGCACCGACGGAGAGAGATTTATCGTCGCCGCCGCAAACGAATTTTCGTCCACCTCATCGTTGGATGGATGGGCAACAGGAGTCGCCGCGTCCCGTTACGCCTTTAACTCCGAACCCACCGCCCTATCAGCCGCCCGTTGCACAGTCGAAACTCTTCCCTTGCCCTGATTGTGGACGGATGATCTCACGCACGGCGGCCTTTTGCCCGCAATGTGGGAGCAACATGCAGGCGTTTCATGCGCATCAGACCGGTTTTCAAGCGACCACTCCCGCCCCGTCGCGTTCGTTTTCGCAACGTAGCTCAGGCGAGCAACTCTTAATCATCCTGCTGGCGATTATCGCCGCGTGCATCATTCTCGGATTCTTTTGCTGACCTTGCGAGAGATGTTCGGCTACTTAAAAGATAGATTCTTTCTGACCTGCGTCGCGCTCTACGCGCTCAATCGCTGGGCGATCAAGCCTGCGCTTCCGTCGGGCGAGATCTTCTTCACGGGCTATTTTAACGACCTGCTGCTCGTTCCCTGCGCGCTGCCGCCGCTTCTTTTCGTGCAGCGTCTTCTTCGTCTGAGAGAGATAAATCTGCCGCCGCGCGCCGACGAGATAGTTTTGCACCTCTTCGTCTGGTCGCTCTTCTTCGAGGCATTTGCGCCCTTACTTTTCTCTTCGACAAGAGCAGACGTGTTTGACGTAGTTGCCTATTGCACCGGCGCGCTTATCGGTTGGCTGGTTTGGAATCGTTCGTCCTTCTTTGGTCAAACAGATGCACCCCGCAACCTCACTGAGACCCAAATCCCTCGAACTCAGGAGTCTTTCATATCCCGATGAGAACAAACAGGAATCTGGCGCTTTTGCTTGCGCTCTTTATCTTCAGCAGCATTGCCACAACTGCACAGAAAAAGTTCTGCCCGACACCTCCCCCTTCGCCCTTTAAGCACAACGGACAGATAGTCACAAGCTTCGACGCAAAAGGCGGCGGGATGAGAACCACGCTCGAACACCCGCGCCCGCTCGCGGCTGCGCGCAGCGCGTTATTTCTCTCAGCCACGTTTGTTCACGCCGACCCGCGTCGCCCTGACAGACAGTTGATCGAGCTGGCCGTCGCTTCAGTCTCGCCCGAGGCGCGTTATCGAGGTCGTCATGAATTGGCTTTCGTGTGTGATGGGAAGCCAGTGCCGGCGGCCTCTGCCGCACGCTATCAAACCCGTGCGGCGGGCGCGCAGGGGCTGACGCTTGAGGTTGTGCGCGTCACGCTCTCAAAGGATGATTTGGTGCGGCTGGCGACGGCTCGGAAGGTTGCGGGTCGCGTCGGTGCGGACGAATTTGAGTTGACGAGCAATCACATCGAAGCCTTGCGAGAGCTGGCGAGTTTGATCGGCGGCGCGCGTCAGGGCTGGCGTACGGAGTGATCGAAAAGTCGTTTCAGCGTCGGTAGCCGCTCGGATAGCGAAGGCTTCCGTCCGTCATCCCAAACTCAATCTTGATGCGATGGAAACCTTTTGACGGGTTCGTCGAAAGGTATGTCAACGCAATCTGGCGCGGAAGCGTCGCGCCGAGTTCGCGCAAAAACGGCTCGTAGCTGACCGGCGCGTTTGAGCCTTGAAAGAAGGCGTGCCCGCCCGTCTCAGATGCGAGACGATTGAGCGAGCCTTGCCCATTTGTTGAAAGGCTTGTGCCCGCGACCGAAGGCGTGTAGATCGAATAGACGGCGATGCCGCGTCGCTGCGCCTCTTCAATGGCGCGCTGAAGATCGACGCTCTGCGAAGGCGATGAACTGCTCACGCCGCGCGAAACATCTACACCGTCGCTAATCATCAAGACGGCGCGCCGCCCGACGGGTTGGCCTTCAAAACGCTTGAGAGCCTCGCGCAAAAGCGTATAGGGATTATACGGAGAGGCGCTCGACGATCCGACGGGAATGCGTAAGGATTTCGCGGCGCGTTCGAGATCTATCGTAAATTTTTGTCTGACTTGAAGAGAGCCGGATCGCAAATATCCAACCATCACGCGCGAGCCTCCCGGCAGATTGCGAATGAAAGCTGCGATCCCCTTGATCTCGCCAGCGGCGGGTGAAGCGAGATCATCCTGAATCAGTATGGCGAGCGCGAGCGGCGATTGCGCAGCGCCGCGAATGTTTAGAATCTCCTGCTGCTCGCCGTCCTCAAAGACCGAAAGATAATCAATGGTGCGTATCTCCTCTGCTCGCTGGCGGTCTTCAGGTACGCGCACCGTCACAGGTATCGTCACGCTCCGTACGCCGCGACGATTCTCCGTGCCGTCGCCCCTGCGCTGTTGGCCTACAGCAGCCACGCACATCAGACTCAAAACGAAACCGAGCGACAAAACGCCCGTCAAAATTTGTCCAGCTCTTTTCATTACATCTCCCGAATAAACTTATAGACCGCGCCGACATTATAACTTGTGATGAAGGATGAGCACATCGCTTATCTTCCGAATATTCCGTTTATCTCGCCGCAATTCGCTTCTCAAAATCCGTCAATCTGTAAACTCCCGTCTCAAGTCTTTCCGCATAGCCTTCATCGACGAGCGCGTGATTGCCAAGCCCGCCGTCTGCGCGTGACAGACCCGTCATTCGGGAAAGCTCTCCCCTAAGAGTCATCCCCGCGCCGTCGAGATATGCGCGCGCGATTTCGCGGAGCGCATCAATCTTTTTTATCTTCAAGGAAAGCTCGCGCGGAAATCTTGCTTCGGCCACAGTCCAGATGTATGTAAACCAAGGCTCGTAGAGAACCTCCTGCGGCAAGACCTTGAACGTTCGCTGCAATTCGTCGAGCGCGCGCGTAAACTCGGCGCGCTCCTTGATCTTAGATTCAACGCGCAGATCGCACGTCGCCATCTCCCATTCACGCCTTAAGATTTTTAAGACGGCTCGCGCGTTCGCCGAAAGCACGCTGCTTTCATTCTTTTTAGATATGCCCCAAAGCGCATTAAAGTGTGGAATCAAACGCGGCGCGACAAAGAACGTGCGCCCTTTCGCAAGCTTGGCGTAATAGACCCTGCCGCGCCGCATTACTTCATCCTTCAAAAGCCATGTCGCGCTGCTTTCAGGGTCTTTCTGCACATTGCGCGGCATGTGCGCATCGCGCCGCCCGCAGACGGCAATGTAGAGCGAAGGGCCGGGCCGTCTGGCATCTGTCATCGAGGCGATGAACCCTGTGCTCTCGATCAACTTCTCCGCCTCGACCGCCGTCTCAACCCTCGATTCGGGGTCGCGCCGCCACATCCGGTCGCGGAATAATTCGACCTCTTCGGGAAGCGGCTCGCAGACGCTCTTTTTCGCTCTGGCGCTCATTCTGGAATCTCTCCGACATTCTTGACAAACTTCGGCCAAAACTGTTTAATTATTTCGGTTGTCTTCTGCAAGGCTTTTGCGAGACAACAATTAACGGCGTAACTGTTTGTCCTATCTGAAAAGTTTCCGCCGCTTCCAGATGCCTTTTGCAAGGCTCGCTTCTTTCAATTCCCGACTTTCTTTTGATCATCCTCACGACCGATTCACTTCGGTTCGCTGCTCCACGCTCGACTCTTTAATTTAAGCGTGGCCCGCAAAAAACTCTACGCAGTTATGACCCGTCTCCCAACTGTCCTCTTGATAATTGTCGCCTAAAATATGCGGAGGTGAGAAGTGCAGATTTACGCCGCTGACTGTGAAAGCCGCTCACAAAGATCACCCATTGCGCGTCTGACCAGCGCTTGGACGCATCGCCTCTGCGTCATTGGTCGCGCAATGAGCGCCACCGTCGTCGTCTTTTGTCTTCTCACCGCGCCTGCCGCAGCATTTGTCTCAAAGGGTCAGAAAAATTTTAAGCGCGGCATCGAGTTTGAGGCGGCGCAACAATGGGAGAAGGCAGTTGAAGAGTTTGCTCTCGCCATTGCCGCCGAGCCGTCGAACGCCGAATATCAGCTCCACTATCGGCGCGCAATCTTTAACGTCTCGCAGCTCTTTATGAAACAGGGCGACGCGCTGATGGAGCGCGGCGATTATATCGGCGCATACAATGCCTTTCGTCGCGCCTACGCCTACGATCAGGTCAACGAGCTGGCGCGCTCGATGATGGAGCGGATGCTTCGGCTTCAGCTCGACAAGCAAAACTCTGCAAGCGATCAAGAGACTCCAAAGCGGCGAGCCGATTATCAGCTCTCGCCGACGGGCTTTAATGCAAACGCTACTGTTAACGCGCAGCCCACACAAACGCAACAGCTTGAGCCCCCGCTAGAGACTCGCGCGGAGCAACTGAGAGTTATCACTTACAACGGCGACCTGCAAAGCTTTATCAAATATCTCGCGCGTCAGCTCCGACTCAACGCCGTCTTCGACCGCGATTTTCCGCCGCGCAACGTCAATGTCGATTTGCACGACGTGACGACGGCACAGGCGCTCGATTACGTCTTTATCACGCAGGGTCTTTTCTTTCAAAAGCTCAGCAATCGCACGATTCTCGTCGCAGACCAATCGAAGCGCCCGCAGTATCAACAGCTTGTGCTGCGCACCTTTTATCTTTCAAACATCGACCCCAACGACGCGCGCGCTTTGATCGTCGCTTCGATCCCACCGCAAGCGGGTCGTCAACCCGTCATCACATCCAACAAGGCGACCAACAGCATCACTGTCCGCGATACGGTTGAAAATGTGCGTCTCGTCGCAGACATACTCAAGAGCCTCGACAAAGACCGCGCCGAAGTCGTCATGGACGTGCAAATCTTCGAGGTCTCGCGCACCGACCTGATGCAGCTTGGCAATCAGATCGGCACTGAATCCGCGCTGACGAATCTCGGCGGAATACAGAAGGGCTTGAGCGTGCTCGGCGGCAGCCGCGAGGTCGTCACGCAGGCGCTCGCCGCACCGACGGCGCTCGGAGCTGCGCTGATTGTTCCGGCCACAGCCATGAGCGCTTTCCAACGCAAGGACAACACGCGTCTGATCGCGTCAACACAGGTTCACGCCTTTGACGGCGAGAAATCGACCGCGCACATCGGCCAGCGCGTCCCCGTCCAGACGGCTTCGGTCACGCCTTACGGCTCAGTCTCAACCGGCGAGAATGAGAAACAGCCGGGCGTGCAGCAGGGTCTTTTCGGCGGCAACGGTTATCCCGTCATCCAGTATGAAAAGACGGGTCTGACGCTTGAGTTCACGCCGCAGGTTTCGCCAAGCCTCGACGTACAGGTCAAGATGAGCATCAAGTCGAACGACGTGTCGAACGCCGGTTCTGCGACGCTTACGCCTGTCTTCACCGAGCGCAACATCGAGGGCACGGCCCGCATACAAAATAACCGCACGATGATGATTGCGAGCGTGGCGCAGAACCAGCAATCGCGCGGTCGGCAAGGTCTTCCGCTTCTCGGGTTGATGCCCGTGCTCGGACGCTTCTTTACCGCGCCGCGTCGTAACGACCAGCAGACCGACATCGTTATCGCCGTCACGCCGCACGTCCTGCGCGCGCCTTCCTATACCACACAGGACGATGAGATGCGCCCAAGCGGGACGATGACCACGCCCAACTCCGAGACGCTCGAAGCCATGATTCAAGAGGTCGAGCGCGAAGAGAAGATCGCGGCGGCGCGACGTATTCCAAGACACGCCAAAGTACAAATTCAGGATGACGAGCCGCCGACTTTCGTACCCGCCCCGAAAGCTCTGATGAATCCCATTGTAGAGACGGACGAAAGCGCTGCTGCAAATGGCTCGTTTTCACCTCTTGCGACATCGAACGCTTCGACACGTATCTGCGCGATGCGAAAGCGGAAGCGTCCGCGCACCTGTCGGCCGATCAGATCGAACGGCTCGTCTTCAACTACGGGACCACCTGGAAGGCCGTGGTCGCGCAGGCGGGCGACGTCGCGATGCTGCGACCTCTCGGTGCGCGCTGCCGGGTGACCGCCGCCGAGGTCGTGCACGC
>CBDUCU010000203.1:0-6974 GCA_965365725.1 uncultured bacterium
TCTGCGTGTCTGTGACGGCTCGATGATTTCGTCGATAAATCCTCGCTCGGCGGCGACGTAAGGGTTGGCAAATTTTTCGTTGTATTCGGCAATGCGTGCGCGCCGCGCTGCATCCTGTTCACCTGCTTCGGCTATCTCTCGTCGATAGAGCACGCCTACGGCTCCTTCTGCGCCCATGACAGCGATTTCCGCGGTCGGCCAAGCAAAGTTTACGTCAGTGCGTATGTGTTTTGAGGCCATCACGCAATATGCTCCGCCGTAAGCCTTGCGAGTGATGACGGTGAGTTTGGGAACTGTTGCTTCTGCAAAGGCGTAGAGCAGTTTTGCTCCGTGTCTGATAATGCCGCCGTGTTCCTGTTTAACCCCAGGGAGAAAACCCGGCACATCCTCAAAAACTATGAGGGGAATGTTGAAGCAATCGCAGAAGCGCACAAAGCGCGCGCCCTTGACCGATGCATCGATGTCGAGCACGCCTGCGAGAAAGGCCGGCTGGTTGGCGACGATACCGACGCTTCTCCCGTCAAGGCGAGCAAAGCCGACCACAATATTTGGAGCAAAGTGCTCATGCACCTCGAAAAAGTAACCATCGTCAACAACTCGATTGATAACATCGCGTATGTCGTAGGGTTGATGAGAGGCCTCCGGAACTATCGAGTTCAATTTTTCATCGGCGCGTTCGGATGAATCCGTCGTGGGAAGACGCGGCGCATCTTCCATATTGTTTGAAGGGATAAAGGAGAGAAGCTCGCGCACGGTTTGCAGAGCGTGCTCGTCTGACTCGGAAGCAAAATGTGCGACACCCGAGACGCGATTATGTGTATCAGCGCCGCCAAGCTCCTCTTTTGATACATCTTCGTGTGTGACCGCTTTGATCACGTCCGGCCCTGTGATGAACATATAGGAAGTGTTCTTCACCATGATGTTGAAATCAGTGATGGCAGGAGAATAGACCGCGCCGCCCGCGCAAGGTCCCATGATGCAACTGATCTGCGGAACAACGCCCGAAGCGATGGTATTGCGCAAAAAGATATCTGCATAACCACCGAGAGAGACCACGCCTTCCTGTATGCGCGCGCCGCCAGAATCATTTAATCCGAGGATTGGCGCGCCCACGCTCATCGCCAAATCCATCACCTTACAAATCTTTTCGGCGTGGGTTTCGGAAAGCGAGCCGCCGAAGACCGTAAAATCCTGCGCGAAGACAAAGACGCGCCGTCCATCGACAAGTCCATGACCGGTGACAACTCCGTCCCCGGGATAGAGTTGGCTGTCGAGACCGAAGTCGCGCGAGCGATGAAGCACAAGCTGATCGAACTCCTCAAAAGTGCCTTCGTCGAGAAGAAAGCTGATGCGCTCGCGCGCTGTAAGCTTGCCGGCCTCGTGCTGACGTTTGACGCGTGCAGCGCCGCCGCCCTCTTCAGCTTGCCGTGTGCGTTCTTTGAGGCGTTCTAGTTTGTTATGTTGGATTTGTGAAGGCTCAGGTTTCATCTATCTTCCTGTCAAAAGGGAAATGTCGTGATTCGACGATCTGAATCAATTCGTCGAGCGCGCGGTGAGCACGCACGAGTATATCTTTCGGATAGCCGAATTGTTTTGAGTTCAACTCAAACTCATCCATATCGAGAATGCGATATGTAAAGTCTGGCATGACGAGGATGTCTATGTCGAGGTCTATAAACGAGAGCGTACGGCCGTCGAGGACGGGCGGCAAATTGATGTTGCAATAGAAATTTCTCAGCTCGCCGGAAGGCTCTTGAAATCGGAAGACGCTATAACAACGTTTCATCCAATAGTATTCAACACTCCTCGTTCCGCACACGATCTTGCCAAGAAGGGCGTGCGCGACCTCTTTCTCAAAAATTCCATCGAGCACTAACAGATGTTCGTCCTGTCTGACAATTCGCGCCGACCATGAGCGGTGTAGGCGACCATCGAACTTTCTCGATTCGACATTGATCAAAGTCTCTTGTGGAGACGCGTCTTGAGACGAATTTGAATTCAAAGACACGTCAAATTTTCTTTCAGGAAACAACGAGTTGAACCGGATTGCTCAAAACACCTATCTGCTCAACTTCAACTTCGACTGTGTCGC
Source organism: uncultured bacterium (assembly GCA_965365725.1). Lineage (GTDB taxonomy): Bacteria > Acidobacteriota > Blastocatellia > Pyrinomonadales > Pyrinomonadaceae > DASQDT01. The sequence goes on from CBDUCU010000203.1 coordinate 2,093, forward strand.
CTTCGAGTAGCGGCCCAACGCCGGAGGGCGTGCCGGTTGAGATAACGTCGCCTGGTTCGAGCGTCATGCAATGCGAGATATAGCGAATCAGAAAGGGAATATTAAAGGCCATCTGGCTTGAACGGCCTGACTGACGCGTTTGTCCATTGACGCGCGTCTCGATGCATAGATCAAGCGGATCGACATCGGTCACGATAAAAGGGCCGATGGGGAAGAACGTATCGAATGATTTTGCACGTGTAAACTGAACATCTTTTTTTTGCAGGTCGCGCGCGGTGACATCATTTGCACAGCAATAGCCGAGCACATAAGCGAGCGGGTCATCAGTTGCAGAGAGATGCCTCGCCGTGCGTCCGATAACGACGGCAAGCTCTCCTTCATGCTCGACTCTTTTAGAGATTTGCGGTAGTTGAATTGAATCTCTGTGCCCGATGATTGTAGATGGAGCTTTGAGGAAGAGAAGAGGCTCATCGGGCATTGTATTGCCAAGTTCTGCAGCGTGCTCGTTGTAGTTACGGCCCACACAAACAATCTTTGACGGCGCGACGGGTGGAAGGATTTTTACCTGATCGAGTCCATGCGATTTCTTTGTAGATCTCAAGAAAGGAGCTTCAATCAAAACGTCTTCAGGCAACGGTCTGATCTCTTGGCCTTCAACCAGGCCGTAGAGAGGCTCTAAATTTTCTTCGGATGAAAAGCGACAAATAATCATCATGCTCTCCTCATCAAGGAGCGATTTCTGAGACAACATCGGACGCTTCGCTCACATTGCCGGTCGTATCGACAGCCGTCAAATAGTAGTAGTATTTCACGCCCGTTTGAACCGAATCATCCTGAAAAGTGATTTGCACAAGGAGCGTGCGGTTGAGCTTCGACCATTTATCCTTTGGCAGGTTCGGATCTGTCGTGCGAAAGATATTGTAACCGGCAACATCTCGCTCCGGATTTGCTGCCCAGAAGATCGAGATTCGATTGTTTGCAGGTGCAGGGCTCAGTCCTTTCGGGGCGGTCGGTGCAAAGATGTCGCGAGTCGTCACGCTGACGGAATTCGAATTGAGGCTTTCGACCGGGTTACCGCCCGTCCCGAGCGAGACGGCGCGGACAACATAGACGTACTCTTCACCAACATTGAGGTTTTGATCGACAAATTGAGTCTGCGTTGCAGGGACGGGTCGCGGACCGTTAATAGGGGTTTGTGCGGGCTCATTCTGCGAACGGGTTGCGCGATAAATGTTAAAGCCCAAAAGATTGGGCGGGGTCGTGCCGTCGATATTGGCTGCGGGCCTATCCCAATTGATCGTGATTGAAGATTCGGCTATTGCAACGTTATCGTTGAGCTTCGGCGGGAGACTGACAGAGGCCGCCGGCTCGACGAAAAGGAAGTTGGAAAAAGCAGCGCGTTGGCCTGCGGCATTGACATAACGGACGGCGTATCGAAGCCTGACAGGTTCGTTCAGACGCAACTCGTCTGTATAGCTGATTGTGCCCTCATTTGTCTGAATCGCTTCGAAGGGGACGGAGCCGATGAGCGTGGCGCGCGCACCAAACTCCTCTTCGGTCAAAGTAAAGGGCGCGTTAACCGGCTCTGCGAGCCGATAGACATCAATTCTCCGAATGCTCTGGACGCTGCCGTCTGAAGCGTTACGCAAGGGAGCGGGCCAACTGAGAATCACTTGGTTGCCGCGCTGCACGCCTGAGAGAAGCTCCGTGCGCTGCGGCACACGCTCGACGGGCGGCTGGGGCGGTCGTCTCTTGCCACACGACAATGCAAAGGAAAAAAGGCAGAGGGCGGAAACAAAGAGTGCTGGTTGCCAAAAGCCCCTGCATTTTACCATCTGCCTTTCTACTTTTCTCATAGAATGTAACGACTGAGGTCTTGATCTTTGATAATGTCGGAGAGCGTATTTGAAACGTATTCGGCATTGATGATTTGTCGTTTCGGCTCAAGATCCGGACCCTGAAAACTGATTTCGTCGAGCACCTTTTCCATGATCGTGTGCAGACGACGCGCACCGATGTTTTCCGTCTGTTCGTTGACGCGTGCGGAGAAACGAGCGACGGCATCGACTGCGTCTTCGGTAAATTCGAGCTCCACACCCTCGGTCTCAAGCAACGCCCTGTATTGTTTGAGCAAAGAGTTCTTAGGCTCGGTGAGGATGCGTTTGAAATCGTCGATGGTGAGCGACTCAAGCTCGACGCGAATGGGAAAGCGGCCCTGCAGCTCAGGGATCAGATCGGAAGGCTTTGAGACGTGGAAAGCTCCGGCTGCAATAAAGAGTATGTGATCGGTGCGAACCATCCCGTAGCGTGTGTTGACGGTCGTGCCTTCGACTATCGGAAGAATATCGCGCTGCACGCCCTCGCGCGACACGTCCGGGCCTGTACCCGCCTCACGTCCAGCAATCTTGTCTATCTCGTCGAGAAAGATGATGCCGGCGGATTCAACCCGTTCGAGTGCTGCACGTGCAACCGTGTCCATATCGATCAGACGCTCTTCTTCCTCCTGCATCAAGTATTCCATCGCTTCATCGACGCGCATGCGCCGACGTTTGGTGCGCCCTTGAAACATGCTGCCAAGCATGTCTTTCATATTGATGCCCATCTCCTCGACACCCATTGGGCCGGCGACTTCAATGGTCGGGAAGTTCTTTTCGCGCACCTCAAGCTCGACGACTCGGTTGTCGAGCTTACCCTCGCGCAGTTGCGCACGAAGCTTTTCGCGCGTCTTGTATTGTCCATCATCACGTTCAGGAGTCTTTGTTGATTTGACCGATTGATCTGCTTCGGACGCATCCTCCTCGTCTGTATCGAAGCCGTAGAGGCCGGGCGTATTCTTTGGTGGGAGAAGAAGATCGAGTATGCGCTCTTCGGCGTTTAATTCGGCTTTGTCGGCAATTTCATCAATCTTTTCTGCGCGCATCATCTCGACTGCAATCTCAGTTAGGTCACGGATCATACTCTCAACGTCTCGACCGACGTAACCGACTTCAGTAAATTTCGAGGCTTCAACTTTGAGAAAGGGAGAGTTGGACATGCGCGCCAAACGTCGTGCAATCTCGGTCTTCCCGACACCGGTTGAGCCAATCATGATGATATTTTTTGGCATTACATCGGCGGCCATCTCGGGAGGGAGTTTTTGACGGCGTATGCGGTTACGTAGTGCGATGGCGACTGCGCGTTTGGCGGCATGTTGTCCGACGACATGTTTGTCGAGTTGTTCGACAATTTGGCGCGGCGTCATTTCGTCGAGCCGGGAGTCTTCGTCAACTTCGCCTGAGAGATAAATGACCATAAAATTAAGCTTGTGTGATAACGGATAAGAGGAGAGCCGATGATAAGATTCCAACGTGCACCGTATAGAAAATTGTGCAGCGAATTTGTCTTAAAGCTCCTCAACCATAATGTTTTGGTTTGTATAGATACAGATTTCACCAGCGATGCGTAGGGCTTCGGTGGCAATATCGCGGGCACTCATTTCGGTGTGTGCAAGCAGGGCGCGCGCTGCAGATAGTGCATATGAGCCGCCCGAACCAATTGCCAGTAACCCGTCGTCGGGCGCAATCACATCACCGTTTCCTGAAAGCAGAAAAGAGCTTTTATCGTCTGCGACGACAAGAAGCGCTTCAAGGTGGCGGAGCACCTTGTCTGTGCGCCACTCTTTGCTCAACTCGATCGCAGCGCGTTCAAGATTTCCATGATATTGTTCGAGTTTCGCTTCAAAGCGTGTGAGCAGTGAGAAAGCATCGGCGCTCGCTCCGGCAAAGCCAGCCAGAATCTTATCGTTGAAAATGCGTCGTACCTTTCGCGCGCCGCTTTTCATCACTGTGTCGCCCAGAGTTACTTGTCCATCGCCGGCCATGGCGACTCGCCCTGAGCGTCTAACGAGCAGAACGGTGGTGCTTCTGATTTCAATCTTTTTTCTCTTCATTTTGAGAGAAGAACTATAAGAAGGTAAAAGAAGGTAAGTCAAGCGGTCTATTTAAGGAGTGCAGTCGCATGGTCGGAGTAAGTGGATATAGTGCACTTAACTAATTTGGTACAATATGATGACCTGGTAAAAGTTATATTTTGTGTTGATGCGGTTATTGTTTAAGAGGGAATAAACCAACGGACAATGAAAACACGTCGAAGACCCCTGATTGGAATAACAATGCGCCATGAACTGGAGGCAGAGCGTTTCTATCTAGGGCGAGATTACGCCGAGGCCGTCGAGGGTTCGGGTGGGATGCCTGTTTTAATCCCTCTTATTCCAAATACTGAATATATTGATGGACTTTTGGGGGAAGTAGATGCAGTTCTTTTACCGGGGAGTGCGTCAGACTTAGACCCGGTTCGCTATGGACAGGAACCGCACATAAGGCTTGGCGCTGTACACCCTCTACGTGATGAAGTCGATTTGCTTGTACTCAAGCGTGTGGAGGAGCGCAATATCCCGCTTTTGGCTATTTGCTTTGGTATGCAATCATTGAATGTTTCACGGGGGGGGACCTTGATTCAGGATATAAATACACACATACAAAATCCTATTAAGCATGAGCAGGGTGTTCCGCGCGCGCGGCGTTCACATAGCGTCACATTATTGAAAGGCTGCTTAAAGAGAGTTCTCAACGAACGTTCTACACTTTTCGTCAATAGTCATCATCATCAAGCTATCGAAACGATTGGATTCAATCTGCGCGCGACGGCTTGGACAAGTGATGGAGTAATTGAAGGAGTTGAGGATACACGTCAGGAGAGATGGGTTCAGGGAGTACAATGGCATCCTGAGATAGATTGGAAAAATGATGATTTTTCGACAAAGCTATTTATAGCCTTTGTTCTTGCAGCATTCAAATGAGCAAGCATATTATTCGGGTCTGATAAGGCAGCTTTAATTATATGT
>CBDUCU010000204.1:0-6926 GCA_965365725.1 uncultured bacterium
GCGGAAATTTGAGGAAACATCGGAGCCCCGGCCCAAGGTGGCCAAGCCGGCAACGAGGGCAAAGGAGCGTCGTTTCGTAATCCAAAAGCATCAGGCAAGCCATCTTCACTTTGATTTTCGTTTGGAGATGGGCGGAGTCTTAAAGAGTTGGGCCGTGCCGAAAGGCCCTTCGCTCGACCCAACGGTCAAACGTCTTGCGGTCGAGGTTGAAGATCACGCCGTCTCGTATCTCACCTACGTCGGTGAGATTTCGGAAGGCCGTTACGGCGCGGGCCAGGTCCATCGCTGGGACATCGGCACATATCAAATGGCGGACGGCGACGCGCTCGAAGCCTTACGCGGCGGCGCACTCAAGTTTTCTCTCGACGGCAAAAGGCTCAAAGGCGAATGGCGACTCTTTAAGATCACGACGCGCGCTAACGCCGGCCGCCCGCAATGGCTTTTACAAAAAATTGCCGACCGGTTCGCCGTTCACGGACACACGGCCGAGATCATCGGCGAGATAAAAAGCAAAGCTGCTGCGGGCAGGAAGAAACGACGTTGATAAATCTTCAGCAATCCGCATTGGGGCGCTAGCCCCACTCTCAATTTAAGAAGGGAATCAAACATTTTAAGATGATGGAGAAAAAGCACGGCCCCTGGACAATCCGCGAGACGGCGCAGAAGTATTGCCACAACCTTATCGAAGTTTACGAGGATCAGGTGATTGGCCCCGACAACAAGCCGAGCACTTACGCAAAGGTCGTCATCAAACCCGGCTCAAGCGTCATCGCCGTTGACGAAGACGGGATGGCCTATCTCGCCGGACAGTTTCGCTATGGCATCGGGCATGACAGCGTCGAGGCCGCATGCGGCTGCATTGAAGAACATGAAGACCCGCGCGAGGCGGCGCGGCGAGAATTGAGCGAAGAGCTTGGCATCGAAGCGGAAAATTTTGTCGATCTGGGCCGCGTCGATCCTTTGACCGCGATGCTCGACGCGCCCTCGTACCTTTTTCTCGCCACCAGGCTCAGCTTCAAACAGAAGGAGCAGGAAGGCACGGAAGATATCAGAACCGTCAAAGTCTCGATTGAAGAGGCCGTCAGAATGGCGCTCGAAAACGAGATAACCGACGCGACAAGCTGCGTGCTCGTTTTGCGTGCATGGCATCATTTGAAAAGATTAAAGAAAGAGGCGCACACAGCCGGTCAAAGCGTGAAGGCGAATGGCTCAGTCAAAGAAGGCTAAGAGGCTCGACGAGCTGGCGGCGCAGATACGCGTCTGCACCAAATGTCCTCTGCACGAATCGAGGACTTTGGCCGTGCCGGGCGACGGCAAATACAGCACAAAAATTCTGATTATCGGCGAAGCTCCGGGGCGCGAAGAGGACGAGACTGGAAAACCTTTTGTCGGAGCGACGGGTCGTTTTCTCGAAAAGGTCTTGGAGGGGACGGGGCTCGACCGCAGAGATTTTTTTATCACCAATACTGTCAAGTGTCGTCCGCCGAAAAATCGCACGCCGCGCGCCATCGAAGTCGGGACATGCACGGCCAACTATCTCTTCGAGCAGATAGAGCTCATCAACCCGAAGCTCGTCATGCTGCTCGGCGCGGTTGCCGCCAAGACCGTGCTCGGAGTCAAAAGCATTAACGAAGCGCGCGGGCGCGTCATCACGCGCGACGCGCGTAAATTTCTGGTCGGCTATCATCCGGCCGTCCGTTTCTACCGCGAAGAATTAGGCGAGATGGTGAGAAAGGATTTCGCTCTGCTCAGGCGTGAAGCAAAAAAATTGTAGAAGGCGACCGGGAAAGGAATCGACGCACGACGAATATTAGAAATGGGACTCGAAACTTATTGGCGCAAGAGAAATTTCAAAATCACGCCCGAACCGCGCGGACGCGTGGCGAAGAGAAATCTACGCCGCTTCGTCGTGCAGGAGCATCACGCCTCGATGCTCCATTTCGATTTTCGTCTCGAGATTGACGGCGTGCTCAAAAGCTGGTCGGTGCGCAAAGGCCCTTCGCTCGACCCAACTGTCAAACGCCTCGCGGTTGAAACCGAAGACCACCCGGTCGAGTATGCAAAATTTGAAGGGCGTATTCCCGAAGGCGAGTACGGCGCGGGCGAGCATCTGATTTGGGACGAAGGAAAATTTGAACTCGCATCGGGCGAAGATGCCAGCGCGCAGCTTGAAAGCGGACGGATGAAATTTGTGCTTCACGGACGCAAGCTGCGCGGCGAATGGAGTCTCGTCCGTTTTGCGGGTCGCAAAGGTCAGTGGCTTCTTATCAAATCAAATGACGAGCACGCCAAACCGGATTGGGAGCTAGAGCTGCGCGTGCCCGTCGAGGGCGAAACAACTATTCGCAACGACAAACCGACAGCAAAGCGGGCGGCTTATAGCGAGGTGAAACGCACGTCTGCAAAGGCAAAAACGGGCGAAAAGGTTGTTTCAGCAGCAAGCGCATTTAAGGCGAAGCGTCTTGAGGGCGATCTCAATATCAAGGTTGGGCCTCACGTCGTTTTGCTGACGAGTCTCGAACGCGTCTATTGGCCGGACGAGGGACTGACGAAGGGCGACCTCCTGCGCTACTACTACGAAGTCTCGAAATATATTCTTCCGTTTTTGAAAGACCGACCGCTCATCATGAAGCGGTATCCATCAGGTATCAAAGGTCAATCTTTTCACCAACACGACGTAAACGAAGCGCCTGAGTTTGCACGCACCGTTGCGCTCGAAGTCGAGGACGGCGGCGGTCACGTCGTCGATTACATCGTCGGTGACAATCTGCAGACGCTTCTCTACATGGCAAACCTCGGCGCGATTGAGCGACACCCCTGGCATTCACGCACGCGTAATCTTGAGCGCCCTGATTGGATTGTCTTTGATCTCGATCCGGGAGCGCGCGTCGAGTTCAAAACTATTTGCGAGCTTGCTTTGGCGACGCGCGACGTGCTCACGCGCATCGGTCTTGAATCTTATCCAAAAACTTCCGGCTCGCGCGGCCTGCACGTCTATGTGCCAATCAAGCCCGCATATTCATATCAGGAAGTGGCCCGCTTCTCCGAGCGCGTGGCGACAATTGTCGCAGTCGAGAACGACGAAGCAGCGACCGTCGAGCGTTCTTTGCGAAACCGCAGGCCGGAGCAGATTTATGTCGACTATATGCAGAACGCGCGCGGCAAATCGGTCGTCGCTCCCTATTCTGTCAGGCCGCGCGCGGGCGCGAGCGTCTCTGCGCCGCTTACCTGGGACGAAATCAAGCGACAAAAGTTTACGCCGCAGTCATTCACGATCAAAAACATGATGCGCCGGATCGAGCAAAAGGGCGATCTCTTCAAACCTGTATTAACGAAGAGACAAAGCCTCGACGCGGCGTTTGAAAAGCTCAAAGAGCTGAGCAAAAAGTAGTATGCAAATGGCGCATCACGCGTGCGGCGTGTGCAGAAAGTTTCGCACGCCGTTTTTTTCCAGACAGGGCTTGGGGATGGAATGAAAACATTCATCCTCTTTTTCCACGAGCGAGGGATAATGTCGAAAAATAAGAAGGGCGCAAAGAAAACGGATAAGAGCAACCAATCGAACAAGAGCGCGGGCGCAAAAAAGAGCGCGTCGAAATCTACTCAACAGAGCGCCGCCAAGAAGGGCGCGGCAAAGAAGACGGCAGAGAAAGCTCCGCCACAGGGCAAGCAGAAACAGCCCGTCTCGCCGATGCCCGCGCAGCATCAGGCAAAGCCGGGGATTGAGGCCGATCTCTCTCCGCGACCCGAATACAAAGCGCCACTTTATCGCGGCTCTAGCAAATTGAAGGGCAAGGTTGCGCTCGTCACAGGCGGCGACTCCGGTATTGGACGCGCCGTCTCGGTGCTCTATGCGCGCGAGGGCGCAGACCTTGCAATCGTCTATCTTGAAGAAGAACAGCGCGATGCTGAAGAGACGCGCGACGCGGTCGAGCGTGAAGGCGGACGCTGCCTCCTGATTCCGGGTGATGTGACCGACTCTGGATTTTGTCGCCGCGCCGTCGAGCAAACGATCAGGCTCTATGGACGTTTGGACGTGCTTGTCAACAACGCCGCATTTCAACAGCATCAAAAGAGCCTTGAAGACGTAAGCGAAGAGCAGTGGGACAAAACTTTCCGCACAAATATCTACGGCTATTTCTATTTGACGAAGGCCGCGCTCGCACATCTCAAACCGGGTTCAGCCATCGTCAACTGCGGCTCGATCACGGGTCTTGAAGGCAGCAAAGAGCTGCTCGATTATTCCTCGACGAAAGGCGCGATTCATGCTTTTACAAAATCGCTCGCACAGAATCTTGTCGAGCGTGGAATACGCGTCAACTGCGTCGCGCCCGGCCCCGTCTGGACTCCGCTCAACCCTTCGGACAAACCGGCCCGAGAGATTCCCGAATTCGGCGCTGATACGCCGATGAAGCGGCCCGCGCAGCCCGAAGAGATTGCACCGGCCTTTGTCTTCTTCGCCTCAGAAGCAGACTCAAGCTACATTACGGGCGAAGTTTTGACGCTGCTCGGCGGTGATACAACAGCCGCGTGAGAAAAGATGTAAGAAGACAGAAGAATGAAGTTTTCTATTCTAACTCTCGACTTCTGACTTCTGTCTTCTTATTCATCATTTCGCGTTTATCGTTTTCATTGTCATAGAAGATGGGGATGGCCGCCGCAAAAGCAGATATTGTCAACTGCTCATTCTCTTAATGCCATCTACTTCGATTTAGAGCACAAACCGAAGATGACAAACAGAGAAGAAGACGGGCGGCGCAGCACAATCGACCGCTTCTCGATACGCGAGCGGCCAAAGGGCTTGCCTCTCATGCGACAGAATTGGGGCAAGCTCCTCTTTATGCACTGGCGCATCGAAGAGGAGCTGTTGCGCCCGCTTATCCCTGAGCGCCTCTCAATCGATACCTTCGACGGCAGTGCGTGGATCGGCGTGGTGCCGTTTACGATGTGGGGCATCCGCGCGACGTTTACGCCGCCCGTCCCGTTTCTCTCGGAGTTTCATGAACTGAACGTGAGGACTTATGTTCATCTCGACGGTGTGCCCGGCGTATGGTTTCATTCGCTCGACGCGGCGAGCCGCGCAGCCGTCTGGGGCGCACGGACGTTTTTTTATCTTCCTTACTTTAACGCCGACATGCGTCTCAAGCAGTCAGGCGCGCAGATCGATTACGACTCGACGCGAACAGACAAACCACACGCCGACTTTCATGCTTCATGGGAGATCGACGGAGAAGCACGACACGCGCAACCCGACACGCTCGATTTTTTCCTGACAGAACGCTATTGCCTTTATGTCGAGCGCGAAAGCGACCGACAGCTTTTGCGTGCGCGAATCTTTCACGATCCCTGGCCCTTACAAAAAGCGCGGCTCGTCTCGCTCGCATCGACAATGGTCGAGTCGCACGGATTGCCCACGCCAACGGGTGAACCGTTGCTTCATTATGCTGAAGAATTGGCGGTTGAGATTTGGGCGCTCAAAGAAGTGTGAGAATTGCCGGAAAGTCTCGCCGGGCAGCAACCATAGATAAGGCGCACGCGGGTCAATGTTCCAGCCAGTAAAATAGAATGGCAAGCAGGAAGGAAAAAACAACGACGCTCAGAAAGCAGCCCCAGCCCGGATAGTTTATCTTTTGCGATTTGGACATCAGTGAACGCGAAATCGCTTGCTCCACCGGCAATGTGACTGGCTCCGGCGGTAATGTGAATAGCGCGTACAGTGATTGTAAATATGCCGTCTGTTCTATAGCGCACGGCTAAGATTTAGGTCTTATCCTGCTCGACCAACAAGTTCAGTATCATTGCCTGCGCCTGCACGACGACGCGCTGCTCGTTGGCGAAAGCGAGCCTCTCACACGCCTCGCCGATCTCAAACCAGCGTGCCTCATTTACTTCGTGGTCGTGATCCGCCACGCTTCCTCCGACAAAACGGAACAGGTAAAAATGTACGAACTTGTGAAAACGCACGCGCTTGCCGCGCTCGTTTGAGGCGTACCAATATTCGATGGTCTCGATATGGTTGACCATCTCCGTCTCAAGCCCCGTTTCTTCGCGTACTTCACGCGTCGCCGCCTCTTCGGGTTGCTCGCCTTTATCAACAAGTCCTTTTGGCAACTGCCAGCGAGCGCGCTCACCTACGGAAATCAACGCCACGTCAACGCGTGAGTCCTTTCGACGAAAGACCACGCCGCCCGCCGAAGTTTGCGTCTTTGTCTGTATCTGATTCATATCGATATTCGCCCGCTTCAGAAATCTTTTGTCGGGTCGGGCAGCACAGCCCTTGCGTCCGGCGCGTCCCAACCAAAAAATTGATGCGCCCACAAGAAACTGATGCCGGCCCGGCGCGCAGCCTCTTTATCTTTATCCATATCGCCGACAAAAAGCGTCTCGCGCCGCGTCGCGCCAAAGCGATGCATCAGCCGACGAAGCATCAGGGGCTTGGGTTTGCGGCAGAGACAATTCTTATGCGGCGCATGCGGGCAAATCTCGATTGAGCCTTCGGGCGGCGCAACGCCGAACGCGCTTAAGACCATATCAACAATCAACCCGTGCGCCGTCTCGTAATTCATATAACCCATGCCGATGCCGCCCTGATTCGTGGCGATGCCGAAGCGCGCGCCCTGCGGCCCCCAATCGATTTGCGAGAGACGCTCGCGCACGCCCGGAATCAACTCCCAGTCACCGTGCGCGTTTGGGCAAGGCAGCCCTTCGACGGTCGTGCGCCTCAGCGTGCCGTCTGCGTCGAAGATATAGAGCTTGATCGGTGCGGCGTGTTTCATCAAAAGTCGAATGAGATATTAGATCGTGCAGTAAGTGCAGGAGCTTCTAAGTTATGGCATTAGAGGGACGCAAGCGAGCCATCAGGTACGAATCAACATAACGCCCGTCACGAAACGCATGTTGTCGCAGCGTCCCTTCGCGCTCAAAAT
>CBDUCU010000205.1:0-6904 GCA_965365725.1 uncultured bacterium
GTCTTCCAGCAGGTGACCTACTCGACACCGGCAAACGTCGGTGGCGGTATTCCAGGCAACGAGCATCAAACGGTCATCCGTATCGACTACAACTTGAGTGACAAAACTCAACTCTATGGTCGCTACGCGCTGCAAGATCAGGTGAACGCTGAAGGTACCAATGCCTTCAGCCCCTACCAGGGATTCAGCACCGGCTCGAGCAACTTTAACCAAAATTTCCTGCTCAATCTGACGCACTCGTTTTCGTCAAACCTAGTTTCGACGAGCAAGTTAGCTTTCAACCGCTTAAACGGCGGCCAGCCGCTTGGTGAGCGGCCTTTGGTTCCGACGCTTTATTTGAACGGTGGGCGAACCGTCAACCTTCAGGGTGTCAACATCGCTTTCCCCGGCTATTTGCCTTTCTCGCCGGGTAACGCCATCCCGTTCAACGGCGCGCAGAACCTCTATCAGTTCAATCAGGATATGAGCTACACAGCCGGCAACCACACGTGGCGCTTCGGCGGTCAGTTCGTGCAGATTCGTGACAACAAGACCTTCGGCGCGTATTCATATGCGGTGGAAGCCTTGGGCAATACGAATGGCGAATCGTTGAGCAACTTCCTGACGGGCAATCTCGTCTCCTTTAGCGTGGCGATTGATCCGGGCAACAGATTCCCGGGCCAAAGCATTCCGCTCCCCGTCGGCCCGCCTTCGTTCTCGCGCAGCAACCGCTACAACGAATGGGCGGTCTATGTTAATGATGCGTTCCGCGTCAAACCAAACGTCACCCTCAACTTGGGGCTGCGCTATGAATACTATGGTGTTCAGCGCAATGCGAGACCGGAGCTGGATGCAAACTTCTACTACGGCTCAGGCTCGACCTTCCAGGAGCAGATTCGCAATGGCCGTTTCCAACGCTCTGTCGATAGTGCGGTTGGCGGCCTGTGGAGACCCGACAAGAACAACTTTGCTCCACGTCTTGGCTTCGCATGGGATATTAACGGCGACGGCAAGACTTCATTGCGCGGCGGCTACGGCATCGCCTATGAGCGCAACTTCGGCAACGTTACATTCAACGTGCTCTTCAACCCGCCTAACTATGGCGTGGTTGCATTGACGGCAGACAGCCTCAGCAACTCCGGCACGCTGACTCGCGGAGACGTTTCGACGCTACCGGTCTCCATTGCCAACTATGGTCCTTTCTCTGGAACGGGCCCGGCCCGTTTGTTTACTCCAGTTTCGGCGCGTCACGTTGATGAGAACGTGACAAACGCTTATGCGCATTTCTGGAGTGCTACGTTCGAGCGTGAATTGTTGGGCAACACGGTCGCGGCGATTGACTACTCCGGTTCGGCAGGTCGGGACCTCTACTCAATCGGCGACATCAACCGCACGGGTTGTGGCCCGGTCTTTGGTCTTGGTAACACGACCAATGCCGTCGGGGTGACGACCAGCCGGTGCAACGGCGTGGCAACCAGCATGAACACGCGTCGTAATGATGGTTACTCTAACTATCACGGGTTGACCGCTTCAATCGAGAGCAACAACTTCCGTGAAATGGGGTTGACCTTCACCGCGAGATACACCTTGTCATCAGCCAAGGATAATCTTAGCTCGACGTTTGCTGAGACGGGTCAGACCTTCTTCCTCGGCTTTACGGATCAGTTTAACCCGGAACTCGACTACGGTTATGCTGACTTCGACGTGCGTCATCGCTTTGCCGGTAGCTTCAACTATGAGGTTCCGTTTAAAGGTGATGGTGCGCTTGCCAAACACCTGTTGGGTGGCTGGAGCCTCAACAGCATCATCAATCTCAGGTCGGGTAACCCGTTCACGATCTACGATTGCACCTTCGCGAACATCACCTGTGCTCGCCTGCTGCCATCAGGCCCCGTCAACATCAACAACAGCAATCCGCCTGACGCTGGCAGTGCTAACTCGTTCACGCTGGTTGATCTGAGCAATCAGCGCAATTCGGCTGGGGACGTTCTTACCTCGCCGGCACCCAATCCGATTACGGGCAACTACAACTTCGGCCCCTATTCGCCCGGTATGACTGCTCGTAATGCCTTCCGCGGCCCGGGCTTCTGGAACGTGGACGCGGGACTCTACAAGCGGTTTCGCTTTACCGAGACGTTGAGCCTTCAGCTTCGCGCTGAGGTCTTTAACCTCTTCAATCATGCGAACCTGTTTGTCGATTACGGCAGCCCCGACGTCAGCAGCGGCAACGTGCTGGGCTTCCGTGATGGTCGTCGCAACGTTCAGCTCGCTGCGAAGTTCATCTTCTAACATTGAGGAGAACGGTAGTAGTTCTCTGGGGAGTCTTCGGGCTCCCCATTTTTTTAATGCGGCGGTGGCGATGAAATTGTGCGACGCGGCCCGCGTTGAATAGAGCGCGGCTTGCGCACGTCTCCAAAATGCTGTCGGCTCTTGTCATGTTTAGTAATGTCTGTGGCTGGCGGTTTGAGGTACGGAATTATTTTTTGGTAGAGAACATTTGATATGCAATCGAGTTCAATCCTAAAACGCAAACATCTTCCGTTGTGCTTCCTGTTGTTAGGTGTCGCGTCACAGGTCTTCTTGGGGCAAGTGCGCACCGTAGAAAAGCTGACCTACCTGCCATATAAGGATGCTGCGCCTATTCTGACAACGATGGGTTCGGCTGGTTTGCCGCAGGAACTGCAAGGCAAAAGCGCTTCTCAATTAGAACGCGAGTGGCCCATTTGGACGGCGCGGCGCGACACAGAGATACGCGCACGTCTGGCGAAGGGAGATGAAGACACGCTCGTCAACTTTCTCTTATTTGGAACCTCTTATACGAAACAGCCCCGCATCACGCAAAAGCAGTTACAGCAAATAGGACAGCAACAGAACGCTCAATCCTTAAATGCCAACCCGTCGCTCATACAGCTGCGAGACAGCTTGCAAGCGCGCGCCGACGACTTAATACGGGCGGCTGCCACGCCGGGAAATAACGACCGGCTTCTTTTCGCTCATCACATCCTCGCCAAGCAAAAGGGTTTTCATCTAAACACTCAGGAAGGGCGCGCAAAAGCTAAAGCATCGCTTTTAACAAGCGTGGCGCAGGTGCTCAGTGAATTCAACAATTACGCAAAAATACTGGAGACGGCACGTGTGCATGGTGCGAACGAAGAATTTATCGAAAGGTCAAGCATCTTCCGCACGCGCGGGCTTTCCTCTGACACTACTTTGCTACCCAATTTTGCTATTGAAGAGGCCCTCAAAGCTATACTCAATCGCAAGTTGCTGACGGCTGGCAGCGTGCGTCGGGTGGCAATTATTGGACCGGGTTTGGATTTCACCGATAAGCAGGAAGGATATGATTTTTATCCTCAACAGAGCATCCAGCCCTTTGCTCTGATTGATACCTTGTTGCGTCTCGGTCTCGCTGAGCCCAAAGCACTACAGGTTTCTACATTTGACCTCAGCCCGCGCGTTAATGATCACCTGAAACAGGCTAAACTTCGTGCGCAGCGCAGACAAGGATACGCTTTGCAGTTGCCCTACGATACACAGACTCCCTGGAAACCGGATGCAGTAAGCTATTGGAAGCGATTCGGAGAAATGATTGGCCGCCCTGTGCCGCCGCTTACCATTCCCTCTGGTGCGAGTAGTATAAAGATGCGCGCCGTCGAGGTGCGGCCAGCCGTCGTCTCTCTGATCACGGCGAGTGACTTGAACATTGTTCTCCAAAGACCAATTCTGCCCTCCTCTGAGCGATACGATTTAATTGTCGCCACAAACATTCTGGTCTATTACGACACTTTTGAGCAGAGCCTTGCGTTGACCAATATAGAGCGAATGCTCCGACCCGGAGGATTTCTATTGTCAAACAATGCGCTTCTGGAGCTACCTTTTTCGCGCGTCCGCACAGTCGATTATTCAACTGTTCAATATTCAGATCGTCCAAACGATGGCGATCATATTGTTTGGTACAGACGCGATCCCGATTAATAGATAAAAGAAGTGGTGAAGACAAAGAGCGCGGTCGCCTCTCTTTTGAAGACGACCGCGCTCTTTAGTCTTTGTAAATGCTCTTTAACGAAACATCTCAGGATTGATAGGCTCATTGTGCCTATACTCGCTGATGGTGCCGGTAATCATGCCGCTGGTTGATTGGCGCAGGAAAGGAGTTGTCACAAGCTGCTGAAACTTAAAAGGGAGCTTGATGCCGGAGACTTCTCTAAAATCGGATGTCTCAATGTAAAAATCGACGGTCAACTCATCGGCGCCATGATTGATGGGGTCGTTGCTGAAAGGTCTCATCTCACGAGAGATATGCGACTTTCCGAAATCCGTGCGCACCCACATGAAATCCACAGCGTCGAAGTAGAGACGCACCGCATTGCCCTTGAGAGGTTTGGCCTCAACTAAATATGCATCACGGCCTCTCACTTTTTTTACGCCTTTAGCCTCGAACTTGACCGCGCCCGGCGGTTCAAGAACCAGGTTGTAGAGCGAGATGCCATTGAACATAAAGCCTGAAGCCGTTATCTCGCGATACTTAGCGTCGAATGCGGCGAGAGAGCGCGGCAATTGAGGGCGCATGGTGGCTTTGGAGCCGTCAAAGATAAATCTCACATCGAGATTTGAAAAGAGGAAGACGGCTGAAAACCTGTTCGGGAGTTCAGACATAATAGCCATCTTACCTTCCGGCTCGTTCTCTTTTTTAACCGTTCCAATAGCAATGCGCGATCTGAATTTTAATAGCTTCTCCTTACCGCCGGCTGCTGCCAAATGTCTGGCGATGATTTCTTCGGCAGATAGATTTGATCTTTTCTCATCGAAGCTGGATGCCGTTGTAGTCGATAACATCAAGCATGCAAGCAGTCCGCTTAGAAACCGGTTCATAGTGGATTCTCCTCGGAAATTACTCACGGCAAATAAGCCCGATAAGCTTGGAAAGAACGGAGGCGATAGTAACACCAACTCGATTCAGATGAAATATTCTGTCTGCTGCAAACAACGGTCAGGGATCAAATCACTAAAGGAAGGATGTAGCGCCGAAGTTTGGAGATTCGATAGCGTCGAGCAACACTTTCTCTGTGCCGCATAAATCAGAAAATTATGTGCTGCGTCGGGCTTTTGCGTTATACTATTTTCACACCGACCGCCTTTGTAAAAGAGTTTTTCGGGCCGCCTCCGGCCTATGGAGTAGTATCCATCATGATGTCCCAATCGAGCCTCATCGGCCTGCTTCGTCGCCGGTGCTTTCTCTGCTATGTCAATCTCTCTGTTCTGGCAATACTGAGCATCTCCACCCAAGCGCAAATGGGCGCTATCGACTCCGACCCCAGTCAGGCTATCGGATCGCGGTTGACGGCGCGCAATGTGCTTCAGGGGATAGTGACGCTCCCGAGCGGAGCGCGACTCAATGGCCGTGTGAAGGTGAGAATCACCGGCAATACAGGAGCCAGCCTGTTTACGATGACCGATGACAACGGCGCTTTTGTCTTTCAGCGTTTGGCGGGCGGCAGCTACTTTCTGTCGGTTGACGCGGGCAAAGAATATGAGACGGCCAATGAGTTGGTCGATATCTTTGATCCGGGCGGGAGAAGCGGACGCGGAAGCACGCAGACCGTTTTTATTCAGCTTCGCTACAAATCGACAAAAGCTGAAAAGACGGGAACGGTCAACGCCGCATTGGCCGGCGTTCCAAAAGAGGCTCTGAAGCAATACGAGAAAGCGCTCAAAGCATCGCAGCAAGGCGATGGCAAAAAGGCCGTCGAGGCTCTAAAAAACGCCATCAAGATACATCCCGAATTTATGCTTGCGCACAATGAACTCGGGCTTCAGTATCTCTCGCTCAATCAATTGAATGACGCTCTGGCCGCCTTTCGTGATGCGTTGCGGCTTGCGCCCGAAGATTTTACGCCGATAGCTAATTACGGGGCCGCGCTCTTTTACGCAAAGGAGTATGAGAAGGCAATTGAACAATTGAATCTGGCTTTGAAGAAGCGAGGCGATTCAGCCAGCGCACGCTTCTTGCTCGGACGCTCGCTTATCAAAATGAAACGATACGAGGAGGCCGAAAAAGAGTTGCAGCAGGCCGTTCAAATAGGCGGTCCCGGCATCAATGAAGCATATCGCTATCTCGGCGGACTCTACGTCGAGATGGGAGACAATAAACGCGCCGTCGAAGCGCTCGAAAAATATTTAAGCCTGACGCCAAACGTCAAGGATGCTGCTGCCGTCCGCCAGATCGTTGAACAACTTCGAGCGCAGGCAGCAAAGAAAAATGAGTAAGGCTCTCAGACAAGAATTCATAACATAAGCAGGCAAAGAGAGTCGTGAGCTGAGTTGAAAGGGCGAACCAAATCGGTTCGCCCTTTATGCTTCGTACCAATAAACATCAATCTAAAATGTTCATCGTGCGGTCGTCATTTCGCAAGAGAAGTTAATTGACGGTAGAACAAGATCAAAAGCCGGTTTGCCCGTTAAAGCGAATGTCTCAGGCAAATCTCGCAGACAGCAAAAGTTTCCCAATAGCCAATCTTTAAGATGAAGCGATGCGAAGACTACAGGATTCGCTTGTCTCGCTTAACCACGACAATCTTCTCGGTCAGTTTTACAGGCAAGTCTTCAACCTGACCTGTCAGCTTGAACGCGCGCAAACCCCCGCCCGCCTGAACAAAATCGGATTTTATGTTTTGACCCGCATTTTTAACGGCTTCCAGCGTAGCTGTGAAGAGCCGTCGCTTGCGGCACAAAGGTTGTTATAGAGATGTCTTGCGCGGCTTGAAGGGGCTTCCGCAAGGACGGCCCCGCAAGTCCACCGCACGGGACTTGTAAGGCCGCGCTTTAGAATTTGAAAACTGAAAGGGTTGTCGGTTTGCTCCTCGAAAGGGGCTTGAAGCGCGAGGTGTCACCCTTGCAAAGCGCTTTAGCCCCGCACAATGTCTCA
>CBDUCU010000206.1:0-6891 GCA_965365725.1 uncultured bacterium
GGCGAGACCTGAAAGCCTGTGTAGGGGTCATCGCTGGTCATCAGTCATCTCCTCCGAAGCTTCCACTCGACCCAGGGACCTTCGAGCATGTGTGGACCGAGGTGAGCAGGACGAGTCAGGGTCCTGGATTTTGGGTGAGCCGTCTCAACGTCTCTCATCAGCTCTCTGTCCTGATCTCGTCTATCTCGGCGCATCACCGTTTGAATCTACCTTTGCCAGCCTTCAAGTTTGAAGATTCTCGAAGACGGTCGCCCGCAACAGATTGCAAGTTTCGCCACGACGGACGCGCCCTTCGAGGTCGCGCTTCTGCTCGACACATCGGGTTCGACGCGCGCCGACGTTGGTCTTATCAAACGCGCAGCACACGCCTTTATCGAGGCGCTCCGGCCCGGCGACCGCGTCGCCGTCATCGCCTTTACGACAAAAGAGGACGGTGAGACAAGACTGGCCACGCCCGAAGTGTTGACGTTTCTAACCGACAACCGCGATGCGCTGCGAGATGCCATTGAGATGGTGGGCGAGAGCGCGGGCACGCCTTTCTACGATAGTCTTGAGCGCGTTGCGAAAGAGATTTTTCGCGACCGCGCTCGCGCAGAATTGCGCGGTCGCCGCGCGCTCGTCGCGCTGACGGACGGTGTTGACTCGACGAGTGCGGCTGATTTTGAAGACGCGCGCGAGAGCTTGAAACGTGCAGGCCTGGTTGCATACTTTGTCCAAGTCAACACGGAAGATTTTGTCGAAGAGCGTCTGATGCGCGGCTGCGAGGAAGAGGGTGCGATACGTCTTTCGCGCGCGCAGCTTGAACGCTATCGTCGTCTCTTTGGCGCGAAGGCAGATTCCTACGACTTCAATAATTTTTGTCAGATGGGGCAGTTTGAGCGGATGGACATCAGCCGCGCGCTCTATCGAATGGCGCGCAGAGAGATGGACGGGCTGGCAAAAGATTCCGGCGGCAAGACTTTCCCCGTCGCCGATTTGCGACAGGCGCGCAGCGCCTTTCGGCAGGTCGCCGAAGAGATCGGCACGCAATACAGTCTCGGTTATTATTCAACAAACAAGATGCGCGACGGCTCTTTCCGGCAGATTCGCGTACAGGTGCGCGGCATACGCGACGCACAGGTGCGCGCGCGCGAGGGCTATCAAGCGCCGAAGAGTTGACAGTAAAAAGATGACTACAAACAGCACAGTATTTAACCGCGTCGCACTCGTCGTTCTCGATAGTCTGGGCATGGGCGCGATGCCCGATGCAGCCGAGTGGGGCGATGCGGGCGCAGACACGCTCGGCCACATCTGCGCGCACCGCACAGTTCATCTTCCAAACTTACGAGCCTACGGGCTTGGCAACGCGCGCCCGCTCGAAGGCGTGCCGCCCCTTGAGAAGCCGCGCGCTTCCTACGGGCGCTGCGCGCTGCGCTCAAACGGCAAAGACACGACGACCGGTCATTGGGAGATGGCAGGCATCGTTCTTGAAAAAGCTTTTCCCACCTATCCGCAAGGCTTTCCAGCCGATGTCGTCGAGCGTTTTATTTCAGAGACACGCGTGCCCGGCATACTGGGAAACTATCCGGCCTCCGGCACTGAGATCATCAAAGAACTCGGCGAAGAACACGTCCGCACAGCCAAGCCTATTGTCTATACGTCTGCCGATTCGGTCTTTCAGATTGCCGCGCATGAAGAGGTGATTCCGGTTGCGCGCCTCTACGAAATTTGCGAAACGGCGCGAAAGATTTTGCAAGGCGAACATGAAGTCGGGCGCGTAATCGCACGCCCGTTTATCGGTGAGACGGGCGCGTTTAAGCGCACAGAAAACCGCCACGACTACGCTGTCCCACCGCCGCGCGAGAATCTTCTGCCGATGCTTTCCGGCGCGGGCCTCGACGTTGTCTCAATCGGCAAGATCGCCTCCATCTATGATTCGCTCGGCGTGACCGAAGATTTGAAAGCTAAGAACAACAATCAGGCGATAGACCAGACCATTCATGCGCTTCGACAGCAGACGCGCGGTCTGGTTTTTTCAAACCTCGTTGATTTCGACATGCTCTATGGACACCGCCGCGACGTTGAAGGCTATGCGCGCGCGCTTGAGCATTTCGACGCGCGCCTGCCCGAAATCGAAGCCGCAATGAAAGAAGGCGACCTGCTAATCATTACCGCCGATCACGGCAACGACCCGACCTATCGCGGCACAGACCACACGCGCGAGTACGCGCCGCTTATCGTCTATGGCCGACGCGCCGAACCGGGCATCAATTTAGGCGACAGAGCGTCGCTCGCCGACATCGGACAGACGATTGCGGAAAACTTCGGTCTCAGATTGAGCGCTGGCGAGAGCTTTTTGAGTTTACTGGCGGGATGATTAGTTCATAAGAATGACGGCATCAATTAGCTATAGAAAGCTGCTCATTGATGCCGTCATGTTTTTGCACTACTGTAAAGCGCGTCGAAAAAGTTTACGATGCGCCGTCGATACACAGCTCAAGACCGCGCCAAAGCGTTCGCTCGCCGAGTTCGCCGTCGAATCTGCGCGGGTTCAAAATCATCCCCATCTTTTTGCCGCCGCCGCGCTTCAAGCTGTTAAAGACGGTCTCAAGCCAGCGATCCGTCTTGATAAAACCTGTACCCCACGAAGCCCATTTTTCGGGCAAGCCCTCGGCCTTGATCTGCTCGACGGTTTTGCCTTGCGACATACGCCCACGAACGATTGAGGTCGTCTCCACAAGCATCGCGTGATAATTTTTCAAATCGTCGATGGTCGAGATGGGGCCGTGACCGGGAATGAGTTTTACGCCCGCCGGAGCTTTGGCGATGATCTCCGCGATGTTGCGCGTCAGCCCTTCGACATCGCCGCCGTTTTCCAGATCGACAAAGGGAAAGCGTCCCGCAAAAAAGTCGTCGCCGAGATGAATGACGTTTGACGCGGTGAAGAAGACGACGCTGTCGCCGTCCGTGTGCCCGTTCGGAAAATGGACGACGCGAATCTCTTCGCCGTTGAAATGAAGATAGACAGTGTTGTCGTAAGTGATGACGGGAAGCGCTACCGCAGGCGAGGCGGGGACGGTTGTGCCCATCACGCGCGACTCCGTCGAGAGACGCTTGCGGACGTTTGCATGCGCGATGATCGTCGCTTCTGCGCCGAAGGCTGCGTTTCCTCCGGTGTGGTCGCCGTGCCAGTGTGTGTTTAAGACAAACCGTAGCCGACCGGCAGAGTTGATCTCTTTGAGCGCGGCGCGAATCTTGTCGGCGAGAGGAGCAAATTGATCGTCGATGATGAGCAGGCCGTCTGCGCCCGTCGTCACGCCGATGTTGCCGCCCGCGCCTTCGAGCATGAGTACGTTGCCCGCAACCTTGTGCGTCTTGACGACCACGCCGGAAAAATCCTGTTGCGGAAGTCGATGGCCGTGAAGATGCGCGAGCGCGACGTTTGATAAAAGCGCGGATGCGGCAAGCAGCGCGAAAATTCTCTTCATCTGTATCTCCTCGTTTAGTAAGCTGACGGCAAAGAGCAATCAACCGATGGATGGGTCTTTGAGGACGGCGATGTATGGCAGATTGCGATAGCGTTCGGCATAGTCGAGCCCGTAGCCGACAACGAACGCATCGGGAATCTTGAAGCCTAAGTAGTTTATCTCAACCTCGCGCTCGCGCCGCTCCCACTTATCGAGAAGCGCGGCAAGGCGGACGCTTCGCGCGCCGCGCGTACGCAAAGTCTGCAAAAGAAACGAGAGCGTCAGTCCCGTGTCAACGATGTCTTCGACGACGATGATGTCTCTGCCTTCAACCGGCACGTCCAGGTCTTTGACCATTCGCACCTCGCCCGACGAGCGCGTCCCCATGCCGTAGGATGAGATGGCTATAAACTCGACCGAAGCGCGCATGTCGATTGCGCGCACGAGGTCGCTCAAAAAGACAAACGCTCCTTTGAGCACGCCGACCAGCAGAGGGTTTTTGTCCGCATAGTCGCGGGCAATCTCCGCGCCCAGTTCGCTGATGCGCGTTTGAATCTGCTCTGAGGTAAAAAGCGGCTCAAGGTTCGGGTTAGAGAACTCCGAAACTGCGCGGACGGTCGAAGAAGACACGGCCCTTACGCCTCCCGTCTGAAAGTTTGTTTGTTGAAAAAATTGTTCGCCCCGCCTGTCAGGACGCGTCTGTTTGCGCGCGCCCGTCTTGGTGCGACATACTAAGAGAGTCTTTCGCGGAAGGTCAAATTCAAAGCTGTCCGTTGCCAGTGGTCAGTTGTCCGTTGTATGTATCGGGCAACTCGCCGCTCATAATTAAATGCTCTGGCCGAGTATTGAAAGACGACGGACAACTGATCACAAACAACGGACGTTTATGCCAGAAGATCAATCCACACGCGACCGCGTGCGCGCGCTTGTACGCGACGTGCTCGAGAATGCACTGCCTGCGGACGAGGACGACGGCGCAACGCAACCGCTAAGCATTTCGACCGAGCCGCAAACCGCTTCGGATACTGCAACCGAGCGAGCGCGCGTTATTTCGACGATCCCGCCGACGGCGACCACAAGCGAGCCTCTCATCCATGATGAATCGTCGAAGACCGTGATTACGGAAGCGGATGTGCGCGGGCTTCAGGAGGGCGCGCGTTTGCGCATCGCCGAAGGCGCGCGCTTAACTCCGCTTGCGGCAGACATTGTCCGCGAGCGCCGAATAGAGATTGTGCGGCGCACGCCGCGTCGAGGCTCACGGACACACAAGATCATCGCCGTCGGCGCGGATCACGGCGGCTATCCGATGAAAGAAGAGCTGAAAAAGCTGCTCGCCGAACTCGGTCATCAAACGCGCGACTTTGGAACAAATTCGACCGATGCAGTTGACTATCCCGACTTTGCGCATGCCGTCGCTCGCACCGTCTCTGAAGGCGAAGTCGATCTCGGCATCGTCATCGACGGCGCTGGCGTAGGCTCTTGCATGACGGCCAATAAAGTTCCGGGCGTGCGTGCCGCCGCCTGTTATTCGGTCAAGGTCGCGCGCAACTCACGCGAGCACAACGACGCAAACGTCCTCACTTTGGGAAGCGGCACGATCAGTAATGACGAGATGCGCGAGATCGTCCGCGCATGGCTCTCAACCGAAATCAGCGAGGACCGTCATAAACGGCGCGTCGCCAAGATCGAAGCGGTCGAGCGACAGTACAGAAATTGAGCAATGGACGATGAACGTCCACAAATTATTGTTATCGCAGGCCCGAACGGGGCGGGGAAGAGCACCCTCGCCCCATCTTTATTACGCGATGAATTAGGCGTGACGGAGTATGTCAACGCGGACACGATTGCTGCGGGCCTTTCAGCTTTCAATCCAGCCGGTGCTACCTTCGAGGCTGGTCGCATCATGCTGAGACGCATACATTCTTTAGCAGAGGGACGCCACAGTTTCGCGTTCGAGACAACTTTGGCAACACGCTGATATGCACAACCTTATCAGCAAGCTGAAAGATCAAGGTTATGAATTCCACCTTCTGTTTTTGTTGCTTCGCAGCTCAAAACTTGCATTAAAGCGAGTACGGGAACGAGTGCGAGCAGGCGGCCACGATGTTCCATCTGAGATCGTCCGCCGTAGGTATGTAAATCGCGCTACAAACTTCTTCCATCTCTATCGGTCGTTAGCCGATTCATGGGTGGTGTATGATAATTCGGTTTCAAGCGGGCCGATTCGTATTGCTGACGGGAACGGACTTTCCGTCAGAGCAATTCATGATGAAAGGGTGTGGCAGCGTTTCAGCAGTGTGGCGAAATGAAATGTGGAAATGAAAACATGAAAGGATTATTCATCGAAAAGGAAAAGGCTATTGACGAGGCTGTGCGCAGAGCCGTGCGCCATGCGCTGCTTGCTCATAAGCGCGCCGGAAATCCGGTGGCTTCGTGGCAGGATGGTCGAGTCGTTACGATTGCGGCGAAGGATATTCAGGTTGTTGAGGAGACCGATAGAAACGGAAAGAAGAGATAGGAATCGGTACTGTGATGGCGTATTCAAACAACGGCGATCTTGAGCGTTTGGTCGAACAGATTACGGATGTCATCGTCGCGCGATTAAACGGCGACTCGGACGGACAGGCGGCGATGTGCGGATGTTCGTCCGAGTGTTTTAATCGCTGCTCCGAACGGATGCAGAGGGTGGTTGACGCGGGCGCGTCGCGCATCGGTCTGGTGTTGGGACACACGGGGACGGCGCGCGATTGGGCCGGATTCGTTGATCACACTCTTTTGAAACCCGAAGCGAGCGACGAGGACATTCGGAAACTTTGTGAAGAAGCTGCGCAGTATCGTTTTGCAAGCGTGTGTGTAAACCCGGCATGGGTGCGCGCAGCTAGTTGTAATCTGCGCGGGACGGGCGTGCCTGTGTGCACGGTGGTTGGGTTTCCTCTGGGCGCGACTTTGCCGGACGTAAAAGCTTACGAGGCTCGGCGCGCGATTCAAGACGGCGCGCAGGAAGTTGACATGGTTATCAACATCGGCGCTCTAAAGAGCGGCGACGATTGTCTGGTCGAGCACGACATCCGCGCTGTCGCAGAAGCGGCGCACGAATACGGCGTGCTCGTCAAAGTGATTATCGAAGCGGCGCTGCTCAACGACGACGAGAAGGTGCGCGCCTGTCTGGCGGCAAAACGTGCGGGCGCAGACTTTGTCAAAACTTCGACGGGCTTTTCAAAACACGGCGCGACCGTTGCCGACGTGGCATTGATGCGCCGCACGGTCGGTGCAGAGATGGGTGTGAAAGCGGCGGGCGGCGTAAAGGGAATCGACGACGCGCGCGCGATGATCGAAGCCGGAGCGACGCGTATCGGCGCAAGCGTCGGCGTAAAGATCGCGCAGGAAGCGGCGGGCGTAAAAAGCACAGCAAGTGCGGCTGCGTACTGACGTAAAAGCAAGGCAA
>CBDUCU010000207.1:0-6759 GCA_965365725.1 uncultured bacterium
GTTAATCTTCACTACCGTCTCGGAATCACAAACGCATGACGCGCGTGCTGCAACCTTTAGTTATGCGCTTCGACACGCTTGCTTCGACCAACACGGAGGCGGCGCGACAGGCGACGGCAGGCGCGCGTGAAGGTTTAGTCGTCGTTGCGCGCGAGCAGACCGCAGGACGCGGGCGACAGGGGCGCGCGTGGGCTTCGCCTTTGGATGCGGGTCTTTATCTGAGCATCGTTCTGCGCCCGACCTTGCGCGCAAGCGATTGGCCGCTCATTACGTTAATGTCTGCGATTGCCGTCGTCGATGCTCTCGACAAAACGTGCGCGTTGCAGGTCGATGTCAAATGGCCGAACGATCTCATGTTGGCAGGGCGCAAGCTGTGCGGCATCCTTGCCGAGACGGTGGAGACACCTTTGGGGCGCGCCTGCATAGTCGGCATCGGCATCAATCTGACGCGCGATGCCTACCCGAAGGAAATAGAGAGGGCGGCCGTATCGATTGAAGAAGCGACAAACTTGCAGATCGAAGCGGACGCGCTTGTTAAAGAAATCGTCGGTGCGTTAGCTGTATGGTATGCGCGTCTGCACACGGACGGAGGCTCGCTTGAGGTTAGACGCGAGTGGTGCGTGCGTTCCTCTTACGCGGAAGGCAAACGCGTCGCGGTACGTCTCGACGATGAAGTGTTTGAAGGCGTGACGCGCGGGATTGAAATGGACGGCGCGTTGAGAGTAGAGACGGCGACAGGCGAGATCAGGATTGTGCGCGCGGGCGATGTGATGAGCTTGCGCGAGGCGGGCCATCGTTAAGCATAAATTTATGCGGCGCGGGCCGCGTTCTCAACATCAATGACAACAGGCAAGCGCATCATCCTTTCAACCTTCGGCTCGTTTGGCGACGTGCATCCATACATCGCCATCGCGCTCGAACTTAAAAAGCGCGGACACACGCCGGTCATCGCGACGACCGAGATGTACCGAGAGAAGACTGAGGCGCTCGGGCTTGAGCTTCGACGCGTGCGTCCGGACATGCCTTCTTACGACGAGCCTGACAGGGTGGCCGAACTCATCGAGCACATCGTCGATCAGAAAGAGGGAATGGAGAGGATTTTGCAAACCTTGATCCTTCCACACCTGCGCGACTCTTACGAAGATTTGCTCGCGGCTGTAAGGGATGCAGACCTTCTCGTCTCGCATCCGCTTCCGTTTGTCGGCCCCGTCGTTGCGGAGAAGACCGGCGTGCGCTGGGTTTCGAGCGTGCTCGCGCCCGCCTCGTTTCTCTCCGTTTATGATCCGCCCGTCCCGCCGCAGCTGCCTGCGCTCCACGCGCTGCTTGCGCGAAGCCCCGCCGTCACGCGCGGCGTGATGTGGCTTGCGCGTAAGAAAATCGATACGCTGATTGGGCCTGTCTATGATTTGAGACGCGAGCTTAAATTGCCTCGCGGCGGCAACCCTGTGATGGAAGCGCAGCATTCGCCCGCGCTCGTTCTCGCGCTCTACTCAAAGGTGCTCGGCCAGCCGCAAACGGATTGGCCGAATAACACCGTCGTCACGGGCTTTCCCTTCTACGACCGGCGCGACCGCGCGGGCGATGCGGCGAGCCTTGTCCCTGAGATGGAAGAATTTCTCGCCTCGGGCGAGCCGCCCGTTGTCTTCACGCTCGGCTCATCGGCCGTTTGGGTGGCGAAGGACTTTTTCAAAGAGTCTATCAAGGCCGCGCGCGAGTTGGGCGTGCGCGCGCTTCTTCTTATCGGCGATGAGCGCAATCGCCCGCGCGAGGAGCTGGACGAAAGCATCGCGGCCTTTGATTACGCGCCTTTTGGCGAGCTTCTCCCGCGTGCGAGCGTCGTCGTCCATCAGGGCGGTGTCGGAACAACCGGGCAGGCGTTGCGCGCAGGTCGCCCCACGCTGATTGTCCCGCACGCCTTCGATCAGCACGACAATGCTGAGCGTGCGCGTCGGCTCGGTACAAGCCGCACGCTCAACCGTCCGCAATATAAAGCGTCGGCTGTCGTCAAAGAGCTGCGTGCGCTGTTGGATGGTGAAAGCTACGCACGACGCGCGGCAGAGGTTGGCCGCATCGTACGTCAAGAAGACGGCGCGCACGCGGCCTCTGACGCAATAGAACAGGTTTTAGCGAGAGAATTTTAGCTCTCTTCGAACTGACATGCGCGCGCATGATGCAATGTGAATTGTGAAAAGTTATTCTGTAAACTCGTCGTTAAAAAGCGTCTCGGAACCCAACCTATATGCTTCTTGTCATTGATGTCGGAAACACAAACACGTCGCTCGGAGTTTATGAGGGCGAGCGGCTCGCGTGGCATTGGCGTTTGACGACGGCGCGCGAGCGCACGCCGGACGAGTATGGCGTTCATGCGCGCATCCTCTTCGAGCTGGCCGGTCTTGACTTCAAGTCGATTCACGCCATCGCCATCGCCTCGGTCGTGCCGCAGCTCAACTACACATTGAATCGCATGGCCGAAGAATACTTTCATCTCACGCCGCTTTTTATCGACCATGCGACCGATACAGGAATGGAGATTCTCTATCAGCCGCCGTCTGACGTGGGGGCAGATCGAATTGTCGATGCGGTTGCCGCCGTCGCCAAATACGGCGCTCCCTGCATCGTCGTCGATTTCGGCACCGCCACCACATTCGACGCAATTGATGCGCAAGCGAAATATCTCGGCGGAGTCATCACGCCCGGCATCAACATCTCTTCGGACGCGCTTTTTGCAAGGGCCGCACGTCTGCCGCGCGTCGAGATTAAAAGACCTCAGCGCGTCGTCGGCAAATCTACGGTCAGCGCAATTCAATCCGGTCTTTATTATGGCTACGCTGGACTTGTTGACGGCATCCTGCGCCGCATGATGGAAGAGATCGGCGACAATGGAGCAAGCGTCCCGGTAGTCGCAACGGGCGGTCTCGCCCCGCTTATCGCCACCGCCTCCGAACTTATCAACACAGTTGACGACACGCTTACGCTCGACGGATTGAGGATCGTTTACGAAAGACAAACAAAGTGATGAGTGATGAGTGATGAGTGATGAGAAAGCAACCTCCACTCATCACCCATCGCTCATCACTCATCACTATGAACTACTTCAACTACTACACAGAGATCGAAGACACGTTTATTCGCAGGCGCGGGCGGCATCTGCTTCTGAGCCCGCTGGATTGGGCATTGATCGAGAGCTGGAAAGAGATGGGCGTGCCGCTTCATGTCGCATTGCGCGGCATCGAGAAATCGTTTGACTCTTACGAATCGAAACCGCGACGGCGGACGGTCAAATCGCTCTTTTATTGTCAGGAAGAGGTCGAGGCGCAGTTTGGCGAGTGGATGGAGATGCAGCGCGGCGCGCAGGGCGGCGAGGCGCAAAGCGAGTCAAACAACGGGGCGGAGAAGACAGCAGATGGCGACGATCCTATCGTCGGACTTCCTTTTCCTCGCGCGACTATTGCCGCGCATCTTGCCGAATCGCGTGCCTCGCTTGAGCGCGCGTGCGACTTGAAACGTGCACGCACGGGCGTTGACGGCTTGTGCGAATCGCTTGCGCGCGCCGCCTCGCGTCTCGCCGAGTTGGAGCGCGACTTTAACGCTGCGGCGCGGCCTGATGCGCGCCAGCTTGAAGACGCGCTCACCGATCTTGAAAAACTGATTGACCGCGCCCTGCGCGATCACTTGAGCGCCGCAGAACTCGATGCGCGACGCGCCGCCGCCGGCGAGCAGCTCCGCCCGTACGCCGCACGCATGGAACGCGCCGTCTATGAACAGACGCTCGAAAATCTTCTGGCCAAGTCGATGCGCGAGGAGTACAGTCTGCCGCGCCTCAGCCTGTTTTATCTCTGAACGAGGTAAAAAGTCTTTACATTCGGGCCACAAAAGAAGGAGAAAACAAGATGGCGAAAATGATGGTCAGACGCATAGGCGTGCTCTCGGCGGGAAAGATGAGCGGCATTCTCGGTCTGCTGCTCGGTCTCATCATCGGCCTCATCTACGGTCTGATTTTTATGATGGTCGGCGTGGTGGGCCTTGCAGGGCGTAACGGGCCGGGCGCGGGGATAGGCATCGGTCTGGGTCTCGGCTTTATCATCCTGATGCCCATCGTGTACGGCATGATGAGCTTTATATTCGGCATGATCTATGCCCTTATCTACAATCTTGCGGCGGGCGCGGTCGGCGGCATCGAACTCGAACTCGAAGACATGAATGCCGGCTACGGCGCGCCGCCTCCGCCCATGCAGGATTGGTCGCAAGGACAATACAATCAGGGCCAGCAAAGACCGTACTAAAATCTTAGTGTGAGAAAAAGACCATATCGCCCGCATCGACCTCGCCGTACGCAACGACACATACACGAACCGACGGGCGAGCTACTCGAAGTCGAAGTTGAGCGCATCCTGCCGGGCGGGCTGGGGCTTGCACATCTCGAAGGCAAGACCGTTCTGGTTGCGCTCGCCGCGCCGGGTGATCGCGCGCGCGTTCGCGTCCGGCAAAAAAAGGGGCGCACGCTCTTCGCCTCAATTGAAGAGATACTTGCGCCGGGACGCGCGCGCGTCACACCGCCATGCCCTTATTTTGGACGCTGCGGCGGCTGCGACTTTCAACAACTCACATACGAAGCACAGCTCGAAGCAAAAGTCGGCATCATCCGCGACTGTCTGCGGCGCTTCGCGCATATCGAAGCGCCGCCGGAAATTCTCATCACGCCCTCTCCTTACGTCTGGCATTACCGCTCGCGCGCACAGTGGCAATACGACCCTGTGCGCAAACATCTCGGCTACTTCGAGCGCGGCACTCACAACGTCTGCGACGTAGTCGAATGCCCTGTTGTCATCGACCCACTACAAAAGAGGCTGACCGAGCTGCGCGTAGCGATGAGCGAGGGCGCGCTGCCCGATGGCGCAAGTGAGTTTGAAGCAGTTGCGGGCGACGCGGGCGTTGCGCTCACGCCGTCGCTCAACGCGGAACACGCGCGCGAGCAGAGACGAACAATCGCGGGAGAAGATTATCGATTCGATGCGGGCTGCTTCTTTCAAATCAATCATGCGCTGCTTGAGCCGCTCGTGCTTGAAGCGCTTTCGGGAATCGATACTGCCAGCGGCCTTGCGCTCGACCTCTACAGTGGAGTCGGACTGTTTACGCTGCCGCTCGCAAGACGCTTCAAGACGGTTGTGGCCGTTGAAGCAAACACGCGAGCCTGCGAATACGCACGCCGCAATCTGTCAGACGCAGGACTCACAAACACGCGCGTCGAAGAGTCGTCGGTCGGCGCATGGATGCAGAAGAATGCGTCGCAGCTTGCGACGGTCGATCTTGTCCTTCTCGACCCGCCGCGTGCAGGGGCCGAAGCCGAAACGATCAACGCCATCGTTGCGCTCAGGCCAGCGCACATCTCATATATCTCCTGCGACCCGGCCACGCTTGCGCGCGATCTTGCGCACCTGCTTGCCGCCGGATACTCGCTCGCATCCATTCGCGCTTTCGATCTCTTTCCACAAACTCACCACGTCGAAACGGTCGTCCATTTATCAAAATCGTCTTCTGTTGATGCTTGAAGCCGCAAAACCCGATTGACTTAAAACTTGTTCGGAATAAATAATGCGGGCCAGCTTGTCATGACTTAAAAAGAGATTTTTACTTCTCATCACGCGAACAAAACGAGGACAACGCGCGTGTCAACGGTTTCTCACCAGCCGTCGTTCAACATCAATCCGCTTGCGCTTCTCGCCGCAGCATTCGCCGCAGGGATTGTTTGCGCGCGCGCGATCCATCCATCACTTGCAAGCTGTTTCACGTCGGGTTTGATCTGTTCGCTTGTCGCGCTGATCGATTTTTTGCGTGGTCGTAACGCTCGCGCGAGTCTCTTCATCGTCGCGGCTTTTGCGTCGGTTGGAGCGACGGCTGCGCTCGTAGAAGAAAACAGCGTTGGAGCAAACCGCGTAAGACGGCTCTATGAAGATCGACGGATAGCTTCGGGAGAGCCTGTCGAGTTGACGGCTGTTTTGGAGCGCGCGCCGGAAATCGCCCCCGACGGTTTGGCTATCACGGCACGGGCAGAAGCTTTGCGTTTTAAGGATGAGGAATTTGTCGTAACGGGCCGCGTCGAACTGTTTGCGCCTGTGCGAGACGAGAGGACGCGCGCAGAGTATGAGACGCTTGAGCTAAGACGCGGCGCACGCGTGCGTCTCATGGTTGCGCTCGAACGCGATGAAGGATATCGCAATCCCGGTGTTTCGCGCTTCACGGAATTTCTTGAAAGACGCGATGCCGACGCGCGCGCTCTTGTAAAAAGCGCGCTTCTCATCGAACGACTCGATGACGCGCGCGTCGCTGTGCCGATGGTCTGGCTCGAACAATGGCGCGAGATGTTGCACCGGCAGTTTGCCGCGCTGTTTTCGCGCGAGACGGCGGGCGTTCTCTCTGCGGCGCTACTCGGAAACCGCCTCCATCTTTCGCGCGCTGCCGGAGAACGCTTCCGCGAGGGCGGCACGTTTCATGTCCTCGTTATCTCGGGGCTGCACATTACGTTTATCGGCGGCCTTGTGTGGGCCGTTGCCAGACGCGTTACAAAGCGACGCATCACGCAATGGATTTTCTCCGCTCTGTGCGTGTGGGCTTACGCGTTGGGCGTGGGCGGGGAGCAGTCGGTCGTGCGCGCGGCTTTGATGTTTACGCTGGTGGCGCTTGCGCCCGCCATCGGACGGCCCACGAGCACCTTAAATGCGCTCGGCGGGGCCGCTTTCGCACTCCTCCTCTTCCGACCGC
>CBDUCU010000208.1:0-6759 GCA_965365725.1 uncultured bacterium
CCAACACCTACCGCTTGCGACCGTCTGTTTTCTACTTTCCAAACCAGCCGATGGGCTTGCCCGAGAGATCGACCCACACGCTCTTGACCTGCGTGTAGAGTTCGAGCGCGTGGCGGCCCATTTCGCGTCCATACCCAGACTGTTTGTAGCCGCCGAAGGGCGAGGCGGCATTAAACATATTGAAGGTATTGATCCAGACCACGCCCGCCTTGATTGCTTTGGCAAAGCGATGTGCGCGCGTAATGTCTTTTGTCCAGATTCCCGCCGAAAGACCGTAGATGGTTTCATTGGCCTGACGAAGAAGATCATCTTCGTCCTTGAAGGTGATGACCGAAGTGACGGGGCCGAAAATCTCTTCCTGCGCGACGCGCATCGTGTTCTTTACTTCACCAAAGATGGTCGGCTGGAAGAAGAAGCCTTTCTGGAAATCGCCTTCGAGCTGTGGCGAACAGCCGCCCGCGACGACGCTCGCCCCTTCCTCGCGCGCGATGTCAACGTAGCTCTTGATTCGGTTGAGCTGTTCTTCCGAAACCTGCGGCCCCATCTGCGTCGCCGTATCCATCGGGTCGCCGACTTTGATGCCTTTCGCCTTCTCGCTAAAGCGACCGAGAAACTCTTCCTTTACGTCTTCATGCAAAAAGAGACGCGAGCCTGCGCAACAGACCTGCCCCTGATTAAAGAAGATGCCCATCATCGCGCCGTTGACGGCCTGATCCATGTCGGCATCGGCGAAGATGATGTTGGGAGCTTTGCCGCCGAGTTCGAGCGAGACTTTGGTCAGATTGTCGGCTGCCGAGCGCGCGATGATCTTGCCGACTTCGGTCGAGCCTGTAAAAGCGATCTTGTCTATGCCGGGATGCGTGGCAAGAGACGCGCCGGCAGTTTCTCCAAAGCCGGGAACGATATTGACCACGCCGTCTGGAAAACCGGCTTCTTGAATCAGCTTGCCAAGCTCCATCGCGCCGACGGGCGTTTGCTCAGCAGGTTTCAAGACTATGGTGTTGCCTGCGGCAAGAGCGGGCGCGAGCTTCCAGGCGGCCATCAAAAGGGGAAAGTTCCAGGGAATGATCTGGCCGCATACGCCTACGGGTTCGCGCAAGGTGTAATTAAACATCTGGCCGGGAACGGGGATCGTCTCGCCTTCGATCTTCGTCGCCCAACCGGCGAAGTATTCAAAGTTTTCGACGACGGAAGGGATATCGATATAGAGCGATTCCTTAATTGGTTTTCCGTTGTCTGCTGTTTCAATCGCGGCCAGCTCTTTCGATTTCGATTCGATGAGCTGCGCGAGCTTATACATCATCCGTCCACGGTCGCGCGCCGAAATCTTCGACCATTTTCCTTCAAAGGCGCGGCGCGCCGCGTCAACCGCCTTGTCGATATCGGCCTTGTCTGCTTCGGCCACTTCGGCAAGAGTTGCGCCGGTCGCAGGGTTGGGCGTGCTAAAGGTCTTGCCGGATTCGGCATCGACCCACTTGCCGTCTATGAAGAGTTGATATTTGCGGGGTGTCTCGGTTGATGCGGGCTGTGCTGACGACATGATTTACTCCTTAGAAGTATCTTTGTAGATGTCGATTGGTATACGAGATTGGCTCACGGATTCGATGCATACTCTAACACTGGGTCGCAGTTTTGCCCAAAGCAAAGGCAGAATAAAAGGAATGATGAACGCTGCAACGCGAAACGATGAATAAAAAGCACGCTGCCTTTTATTCATCGTTTCGCGTTGCAGCGTTCATCATTCCTTATTGTCGCTGTGGCGCGCCCTGCGGCTCTTCTTTCTCCTCGTTGACGGCGTAATCAGGGTCGCTGTCGCCTGTCACCTCGTCCCAATCGTAGCCGAGGTGATTTGAGAGCCTTTGCAGTTTTGCCTCCCATTCTTTGCGTTGCTCGCTGTAGTCGTCCAGGGCTTTGTCGCCGTCGGCGCGCGTCTTGATCCCGACCTCTTTGAGACTTTCGACATTGCGCGCAAAGCGTTTTGCCCAACGATTGCGGTCGAGCGGGCGCTCTTCATCGCGCGCGCGCTCGCGTCTCTCCAAATCGAGCGAATCGACCAGCTCAACAAGCACCTGCCGCGTGTTGGCATCAAGCGTTCTCACTTCGGGGAAGTTGCAGAGGTCGGAATACTCTTCTGCGTCGAGAGCCGTGCGAATGATCGTGCAGGTCTCAAGCAGAATAAAGAGCATGCGCGGCAAGCCCTTGTAAACCTCGACGGGGTGAAAGTAATGAATCACCGGGTGTTCGATGTGCGCTTCGAGCAGCTCCTGAATGTTGCTTGTGGCGGCGCGCAACTCCTGGCGCAAGCCGTAAAACTTTCCTTCGACAAAATGATATGCAATGTAGCCGGCTGCATCCGCCCCCTCGCCCGCCTGATGGTAGATCGACAGCGCGATGGCGCGTTTGCGCTCCAGCGCACGGTAAATCGTGATGAGATAGGCAATGACGAGCGAGATCAAAAGCAGCCCCCACGCCGACTCGAGCATGGCCGTAAAGCGCATCGCCGTTGTGCGCCGAACGATGTCGCCATAGCCCATCGAGGTGAGCGTCACGCCGCTAAAATAGATCGAGTCGAGCCACGCAGGGTTTTCGATTTTGAACGCATGTGTGAAATCTGCGGGCATGCGTGGGAAGTAGATAAGTGCGAAACCCACGACGAGGGCGAAGAGGAAGATGATGACGAGCAACGGCATCAGGAGAGGGCCGACGACGTTGAGCAGCTTATGACGGCGCGGGCGGGAAAGTTTGACGGCGATCAGACGCGCCATTCTCCAAACAATACGATTGAGCCGTTCACCAATCGGGCCATAGCGCGCGCTCGCATGCAGCACCGTCGAGTAAACGTCGTAGGCGACAACGAGCAGCAGCGCAGTTCCCGCCGTCGTGCAGATCAAAGTCAACATCCGGGTGAAATTAAATGCTGTGCGCGGAACGCTGTAGTGATGAACTGAAAACAGTTGTCTTTAGCTCATCGCTGCGGCGTTCCGCGCTTGGCGTTTCCCTTTATGATTGTGCGATTAATTGTCGAAGCACAAAGGGGAGGATTCCACCGTGCCTGTAATATTCGATCTCGATGGGAGTGTCGATGCGTAGCGTCACGGGTACGTCTTCGGTCTCGCCGTTTCCCCGATGTATGCGCAAAGTCACGTCCTGACGCGGACGGATTTCGACACCCACCAAACCGACAATGTCGAAGACCTCGTCGCCATCGAGATTCAGTGTCTTTGCGCTCACACCCTCTTTGAATTGACACGGTAGCACGCCCATGCCGACCAGATTCGAGCGATGGATGCGCTCGAAGCTTTCGGCGATGACGGCGCGCACGCCCAGCAGCCGCGTGCCCTTAGCAGCCCAGTCGCGCGATGAGCCTGTGCCGTATTCTTGACCGGCAATGACGATGAGCGGAAGACCTGCGGCCTGATAGTTCATCGCCGCATCATAGATGCTCATCTGCTCGCCGACCGGCTGAAGGATGGTGATGCCGCCTTCGGTTCCGGGAACCATCTGATTTTTGATGCGAACGTTGGCAAACGTTCCGCGCAGCATCACCTGATGATTGCCGCGCCGCGAGCCGTAAGAGTTGAAATCTTCAACGCTCACGCCGCGCAGCATCAAATAGCGTCCGGCAGGAGATTTGGGCTTGATCGCACCCGCGGGGCTGATGTGATCGGTCGTCACCGAATCGCCAAAGATGGCAAGAGGGCGTGCTCCCGTGATGTCGCAGAACGTGCCCGGCTCCATCGAAAACTTCTCGAAGTAAGGCGGCTCTTGAATGTAAGTGCTCTGCGTCTCCCATTGATAGACTTCGCCCGCGACGCTCGGAATCTCGTTCCAGAGTGGGTTTGCGTCGGCAAAACTTCCATAGAGTTTTTGATATGTGGCGGGGTCTGTGGCCGTACCCATCAGATTCGAAATCTCTTCCAAAGTCGGCCAAACATCTTTGAGGTAAACCTCTTCGCCGTCCCGCCCGCGACCGAGCGGCTCGTTTGTCAAATCAATATTGACGCGGCCCGCCAGCGCGAAAGCAACAACAAGCGGCGGACTCATCAAAAAGTTTGCGCGAATTGATTGATGCACGCGCGCCTCAAAATTGCGGTTGCCCGAAAGTACGCTCGCGGCAACAAGGTCGTTGTCGTTAACGACTGCTTCGATGCGCGGGTCGAGCGGGCCGGAGTTTCCGATGCATGTCGTGCAGCCGTAACCGACCGTATTGAAGCCAAGCTCGTTAAGATACTTTTGCAGTCCCGCGTGCTCAAGATACTCGGTCACGACGCGTGAGCCGGGGGCAAGCGAAGCCTTCACGCCCGGTCTCACTTTCAACCCCTTCTCGACGGCCTTCTTCGCCAAAAGACCCGATGCCAGCATCACGCTCG
Source organism: uncultured bacterium (assembly GCA_965365725.1). Classification (GTDB taxonomy): domain Bacteria; phylum Acidobacteriota; class Blastocatellia; order Pyrinomonadales; family Pyrinomonadaceae; genus DASQDT01. The sequence goes on from CBDUCU010000208.1 coordinate 4,371, forward strand.
GATTTGACGTATTTGTGCACGACGTGATGGCTGCAATCAGCACGTCCCCATGACCGAGGTCAATCGAGCCGACGGGAAACTCCTCTTCAGGAATCTCGACGACGCGGTCCGGAGTCGGGCGGTTGTTCATCATCTCGATCTCTGTGACGGCGCTCGTATCCTTCTCGCTGCGCGAGCCGAGACTGCCGACCGTTTCGGTCTCGACAATGTGCGGGGCAGACTCAGGCTCTTGACCGCCGCCGCCGACGATGGGGAGCGTGCGGGCCTGTTCGCTCACGCCGATCTTGACATGGTAACGCCTGTCAAGTTCTTCCTTCGGGCGGTTGTAGCCGTTCTCGCCGACGGGCTTTTGCAACAGGTCAATAAATTTTTCTTTCAGCTCATCAAGCTCGATTCGATCCTGCGGTCGCTTCGGCCCGGCCACGCTCGGCTCAATTTCTGAGAGGTCGAGGTCGAGCACGGTGCTGTAGTCGCATTGACCTGCTTCGGGGATGCCAAACATGCCTTGCGCTTTGTAGTAAGCGCGGAACGTCTCGACGTGTTCCGCGTCGCGCCCTGTTGCCAGCAGGTATTCGCAGCTCTTTTCATCGACCGGAAAATAACCCATTGTCGCGCCGTACTCGGGAGCCATGTTGGCAATCGTCGCGCGGTCTGTGACAGGGATGCTCGACGCGCCCTCGCCGTGAAACTCGACAAATTTGCCGACCACCTTTGCCTTGCGCAGCATCTCCGTCACACGCAGGACAAGATCGGTCGCCGTCACGCCTTCTCTGAGCGCACCCTTCATGTTCACGCCCACCACGTCAGGCGTGAGGATGTAGACGGGTTGGCCGAGCATTGCAGCCTCAGCCTCAATTCCGCCCACGCCCCAGCCGACAACGCCGATGCCGTTGATCATCGTCGTGTGAGAATCCGTCCCGACAAGCGTGTCTGGGTAATAGACTCCCTCTTTTTCAAGCACGCCCTGGGCGAGATATTCAAGGTTGACCTGATGAACGATGCCGATTCCGGGCGGCACGACGCGGAAGCTTTGGAAAGCTTGCGTGCCCCACTTTAGAAACTGATAGCGCGAGCGGTTGCGTTTGAATTCCGTCTCCATGTTGAGACGCAAAGCGTCGGCGCTCGACCAGAAATCGACCTGCACCGAATGGTCGATAACGAGATCGACCGGCACAAGCGGCTCGATGATTTTTGGGTCGCGTCCCATACGCGCCACAGCCGAACGCATCGCGGCCAAATCAACCAGAAGCGGCACGCCCGTAAAATCCTGCAACAGCACGCGCGCCACGTTGAACGGAATCTCTTCCGTTCTTTCGGCGTTCGCCTGCCAGTTGGCAAGCGCGCGCACATCGTCTTCTTCAACCACGTGCCCATCAACATTTCTGAGGACGGATTCAAGGACGACTCTGATCGAAACCGGAAGGCGCGAGACGGGGCCGATGCCTTCCTGTTCGAGCTGCGGCAGCGAATAGAATTTTCCTTCGCGCCCTTTTTCTGTTTTGAACGTGTGAAGCGAATTGAAGAGATTGTGTGACATATTGGTTTTCAAGAGGGATGCAAGTGTGCTAAATCTTCACGCCGGTCGGGGCGAGTTAGTCTTCAAACATCCGCCCGCGCAAAAGCATGCGGACGACGCTTAAAAACTCTTTTGCTGTACTGCTTTTGATTGCGTTTTCAGTTTAAGTTCGCGCGTCCTTTAACGTCAAGCAAGCCTTCCGCGTTATCGCATCGCCTTTTGATTGCTTTGTCAGATAAATGAAAACGATCTAGCAGTCATCTACTATTCGGAGCGCAAATGCGAGTGATGCAGACGATTTCCATCGAGCGATTTGTCAGCGGCCTCTGTAGTATTCCCGAAAAAGAGTTCACGGTCGGAATCGTTTACGATTATTTGAAACGCTGTCCGGTCGAAGAAAAAACGCTTGCGCCATACCTTTTCTTTAGCAAAAATCACTACACGCGAAATCTTATCTTCAAGAACGACCTGTTCGAGCTGGTGGCCGTCTGCTGGGAGATTGGACAAGCCTCGCAGGTGCACGACCATCATGATCAAAACTGCTGGATGACGGTTCCTCTCGGCCGTCTTCGCATCAACAACTACCGCATCGTCGAACAGAACAACCAAACAAGCTTTTGTATCGTCGAGCCGACAGATTTTTTCGACATACACCCGCATGAGCCTGCGACTGAGGTCAATCCGCAAGAACCCGTCCACAAAGTCTCGAACCTCGCAGAGTTTCGCGAGCGCGCCGTCAGCCTTCACATCTACTCGCGCCCATTTAATCGCTGCCTCGTCTATTCACTCGACAAAAACGAGTTTCGAGAGATCGAGCTAAACTACGCGAGCGTTTTTGGAAAGCTTTGCGAAGGCGTTTGTTTATAAACATGG
>CBDUCU010000209.1:0-6714 GCA_965365725.1 uncultured bacterium
TCGGCTCCGATGGTCTGATCATCGAGGTTCACGATCAACCTGAGCACGCGCTTTGCGATGGCGCGCAAGCTCTTACGCTCGATCATTACGCGCAGCTTGTGGCAGAAGTCAGAGCCATACATGAAGTTATTGCGCCCACGCCAGTAATTTAAGAACTATTCAAAGATAAAAGCGCGCCTTTGATTCTTCTTCCGTGAATCAAAGACGCGCTTTTGTCTTTCTTCTGATTGCGCGCTACTCGACTCTGAATTCAATCGTTTTTGTTACACGACCATTTACTGTCGCCTGAACCTTATATTTTCCAGTGGGCCATTCGCGCGGAAGATTTATCAAACCGTCGGCGATAATTTCGCGCGGCGTGGTCACGACTTCAGCCGTTGAAAGAACCTCATCTCTCTTATCGCCTGCCTCGATTGCCGTCCAGACGAATCTAACGCGCGTGCCTTCAACCGCGCGGCTTAAAGTCACAACGCAGTGAAGCGGGTTGTCGGTGCGTCTAAAGGTTTTGACCACGCGGCCTGCACGTCCTGCACCATCGTCGCGCGCCAGTTCGATCTCCGTGATAAAGACTTCTTCTCCGCCCCTCTGCACAAGGCGTGCATGGGTTTCGTCCGCACCTCTTAACAAAGGTTGAATGAGGTGCGTGCTATTTAACTGAAGCGCGAGGACGGAGACGACGATGAATTTTATTGCGCAGAACATTTTGAAAAACGCGACTCGCAGATCAAAAACAACTTGGACAAAAATTTTCCGCGATTGAAGCTGAATAAAGGACAGACTGTCTTTGGCTTCCGACTTTTGCCTTTTACCTTTTTACTTTTGTCTTCCTCTTTCAGCAGATGCTCCCGGCACGACTCGAACGTGCGACCTACCGCTTAGGAGGCGGTCGCTCTATCCACTGAGCTACGGGAGCGCTCAAACGCTTGTGAGTTTACAGAAGCCAAAAGTGACAGTCCAGCAACTCTCAGGATTGATATTTGAGAAGCGAACGCACATCGTAACCTTCGAGCTTTTGTCTTCCCGTCAGAAACTCCAGCTCGACTACGAAGGCCAGCCCCACAATCTCGCCGCCCATCTGTTCGACCAGTTTGACGACGGCCCGCGCCGTGCCGCCCGTCGCCAAAAGGTCATCGGCAATCAGCACGCGATGCCCTTCTCCGACCGCGTCGCGGTGCATCTGCAAAGCATCCTGCCCGTATTCAAGATCGTAAGAGATCGAGGCGCATTCTGAGGGCAGTTTTCCCGGCTTGCGCGCAGGAACGAATCCTGCGCCGAGGTGATAGGCCATCGCTGGCGCAAAGATAAAGCCGCGTGCTTCGATGCCGATTACCGTATCGATTTGCTCTCCGCGAAACTGCTCGGAGAGCGCGTCTATCGTGCTGCGAAAGCCTTGCGGATGTTTGAGCAGAGTCGTGATGTCGTAGAAATTGATACCGGGTTTTGGAAAATCCGGCACTTCGCGGATAAGTTTTTTGAGTTCGTCCATATAGTTTGGGATTCGGAAGTCAGCCGTCAGCATTGAAGCGCGAGTTGTAGTCACAACCGACCGCTGACTTCTCTGTTTTCACCTTTCGATTCTGAATGACGGATAATGCCCCGTCGGTTCGAGATTTATCTCTTCAACCTTCTCGACGCGGGCCAAGATAGGGCCGGTCGAGATATCATGCTTAAATCCTTCGACGCTTTCGAGCGAGCCTTCAGCGAGCGCTTCAACCCTGCCGTCAGAGAGATTTTTGACGTAGCCGACCACCTGATGACGTGCCGCAGCGCGTTGCGTGAAAAAGCGAAAGCCTACGCCCTGCACATCACCGTCGATGACAAATTTTCGTGCGACTTTCATCCTGTATTTGATGGATTAAGAGTTGATCGAAACAAAGAAACGCATTTTGCGGACGCGCTATGCTAAGGGAAAGCCGCATGTCATGGCAAACCAACCGCAAGCGGCAGATCAAAACAATCTTGCCAGCGTGTATCCAGCCAAAACCCTCAGCAGCCCCGCCGCGTTTGAAGCAAACAGATAGATCAAAGCGAGCCACAGATTTCCTTCACGCATGAGAAGGAAGCTTTGCAAACTGTAAGCGGAAAATGTTGTCAATCCGCCGAGCAATCCGGTCAAAGCAACTGCGCGAGCCGTTTCGCTCATAATCGCTCGCTCATGCATCAAGTGAAAGAGAAATCCTGCGAGAAAACATCCCACCACATTGACAAAAAAAGTTCCTATTGGAAATGACTCACCGTAGCGACGCGCAAAAACACCTGTCAACCAATAACGGAGCATCGTTCCTGTCATCCCGGCCAAACCTACGAGCAGCAACTCTTTCACTTTGCGCTTGCCCTCCGGGGTACGATTTCGACGACACGCACTCCGCCCGCCGGTATCTGTATGCGCACGCCTTCAACGCCGGCTTCGCGTAGAATTTTCAGTTGCATGTCGTGCGTCAGCTCTTTCGCGTTTTCAATTTGATTACCCCTCAGATCGATAAAGACTTCAGCAACTTCGTTACGCTCGACGTGTGCAAGACCCTGTTGCGGTTTATAAACTCCGCGATTGTTAAAAAGCGTGACGAGCCAGCCGCGCCCATTGCGATTGAGCATAAACTGCGCGTCGCCTTTGACGCTGACGGGAGCAGATTTTGAGAGCAGATGGACGAGCAAATGCGCTGTCGATGGCGTCAGCCGTTCGTCGAGTCCGAGCAGATCGGGAATAGCGACGAAGACGACGCGCCCGCGCCCCACGCGATTGATCGTCACAATTGCATCACCCGCCGCAGTTCTCATAAACACTTCCGCGCCGCGCGGCTCGATACGCTCGTAACGAAAAGTATTGCCCGAAAGATCGACAGGATTTTCACCTGTTGAGAGACATTTAACTTCGTCCGCTTCAGAACTCGAATTGAGAAATCTTACGCCTAGAAAATCTTCTGACAATCCCTTCGCCTGCGCAGCGTTGATGAGCACCGTGCCGCCGCTTCGCACGTAGCTTTGAAGTTTCTCTTTCCATGCCGCCGTCCACATAATACGCCCGCCGACAATGGCCGCATGATATGAATCTATTGCGTCGCGCCCTTCGTCTGCGGCGACGAGCACGTCGAAGATGTCGCCGAAGATAGCATTGACGTAGGCTTGGCGGTCGGCTGTCGCAGGCTCGCCTTCGGTCTCGTTTGATGGATGATAGACAGCGCCAAACAATTCGCGCAGCGCGCGGTCGCTTCGGTCGATCTGCGAAACGCCAAAGGGCCAGTGCGGCCAGTCGGTCGTCTCAAATCCGTGTGCGGGGTCGAGCAGCAGGGCGACGGGCGTAAAAGGCGTTCCCCTGTCTGGATGCTTTTCGACAAAGCGCATGAATTCATCGGTGATGCGCCCCAATGGATTTAGCTGAAAGGGATGCTCGCCCGGCGCAGGCTTGAAAAATTGATCAAATCCCTGTTCGAGATAGACGGCCGATGCGCCGCCCATAAAGTAGAAGTAGTAACTCTTTCGATACCACGCAAGCGAAGGCCCCATCGTTGCGCCGTAGCGACTATGGAAGAAATGGTCAGGGCCTGCGAAGTTCTGTTGTTTGGTAAAAGTTGTCGCCGTGTCGCCAAAATTTGGCGCGTGATAGTAGAGAAAGTTTGCGCCGTATTGACGCGCAGCGCCGCGCGTGAAGGCCATTCGCATGGCGAAGTTTGGTTGCACGGCTGCGGTCTCAAGACCAATCAGGCGCACGCCCCAACGTCCGAGCGCATGCGCGAATGTTGTACTCGAAGTCGATTGTGCGGGGATGAGCGCGTCCCACCAAGCGCCTGTCTCCGTGTGAAAGATGCCGGCCCATTTGCGCGCGAGCGCATCGGTATAGAAAAGCCGCGATTTTTCGAGCATCTCAGCGCGCGGCATCGAAGCGTCGAGCTTCATTTTTTGTGCCACGTCTGGATAGACGTAGCCGATGCTCTCGCCCGAAACCCAACCGAGAAACTGCTCTCTCAGCTCTCCTTTCAGAAGCTTGTATGCGGCCTGCGCATCCGCAGCCGACATGTTTGCCTGACCATAGTTGATGAGAACTGCGAAAGGCGTTTTCGTTTCGCGCAAGTATCGAAGAAATGGACTTCCTTCTTTGAGATGTTTTGGCATCTCGTTGATATAGACGACGGGCACGACGAGTTTGGATGAAAAGATGGGTACGTCTCGCGCGCCTTTGTAAGTCGCAACAAACAGTTCGGGCGTTTCGCTGTGGAATGGATAAAGGGGTCGCTCTGCGGCAGGCGCGGATGCGTATAGTTCCCAAAACTTTTCGCTGATGTTCCAGGGCATCAGAAAATCGCGCCCGGCGATGGGCGAACGCTTCCACGTTTGTGAAACTTCTTCGGCATGCGCGCTTGCGTCGATGAGCGGCGCAACCTCCGTTCTTTTCTCAGCCCAGTTGCTGAGGACTTTCATCCACGAAAACTGTGGCTTGCGTCGGCCTTCGGGTTTGAATTCAAGTTCGTTCGTCAGAAGAAAACAATCGACGTGGCGACGCGCATCCGCCGCGCGCTCGATGTCAATGCTGACGCGCGCCGGTCCTTTTTTGAGTGCGGAGACGTTTGCGCCGTCCCAAGCAAAAGCCCAGCCCCAGTAAGAAACTATCTCGTCTTGCGGCTCTATCAAATCGCGGCTTCCGAAATCGTGCCGGAAAACTTCGCGTCCTTCTTGCCAGATGCGTATTGTGAAATGCTCGGTTTTATTTCCCCAATCTGCATACCTTGCCCAAATCTTGTATTGACCGCCGACAGGAATTTCAACGTCTTGCCAGAGCGTTGCTTTTACTTCGTCGGGGCTTGCCGCGACAGAGTTCCATTCGCTCTCGCCGCCTTGCGTCCATTCAGCCGACACGCCCGGCCCATTGATACCCCAGCCCGGGGATTTTTCGCGTGTGTGAAGAACGTGCGAAGGATAGACGCGCGGCTCGTTGCGCGCGTCCACCGAGATGCCGCGCATATTTTCCGCTTCGTACCAAAGATGCTCGAAGCTTTTTAGGCGCGTGGTTGATGTCGGCGCTGTCTGTGAATGTGCGGAGAGTGATTGAGCAATCAACAGAGCGGCCATCAAGAAAAATACGGCTTGCTTTATGAATGACTTTGACATTGATTGTATTTGAAGAGTCAGAGGATTAACCACAGAGGCACAGAGACACAGTCAGTAAAACCGTGTCTCTGTGCCTCTGTGGTTAATCTATTCTTTCCGCAAATCAACCGAGAGCTTCGAGGCATTCGGCCAGCGTGCGGCGGCGACAGGTGTACATCGGCGTATCGCGCAGAGTAAAACTACTGGCCTTCGTTTCGCGCAGCTCTTGTACGAGGTCGAGAAAATCAGAGGGTTCGTCTGTCTCAAAAGCGACGACGAATTCCTGATCGTCAAGACCGAAAGAGTAAGTCGTATGCAGTTTCACCGAAGGATATTTTGAGCCGACGCGAATGTGCTCGTCCATCATCTCCTGACGCTGTTCGACGGGAAGCGCGTACCACTGTCGCGTCTTCACAAACGGATAGACAAACAGGTAATTAGACTTTCCCGGAACGATGTGAAGCCGGTCTTCGACGTGCTCTGGATTGTCCTTGTCGATATACATCGAGCGCTTGGTCATCGATAAAAAACTCTGCGCCACTTCGAGATATCGACCGAGCCCCGTCGAGTTGAGATGCGCCGACATCTCTTGAAATGGGTCAAGCGCATAACCAATCCGCCACATCATGAAATCGACGTTGCTGCGCAAGCCCGTGATCGAATAGCTGTGAATAAACAACTCTTTGCGGAATGAATCGGCTGTTTCGATAAATTCGCGGCGCAGCTCGGCCTTTGCCTCTGCGCTCAGCGCGCGCCATTCGGGACGCGCGCGATAGAAAGTAAAAGTCACAAACTGGCGCGGCAGTTGCGGTTTTGTTTCGATGCTCTCGGTTCGCGTCGATGGCTTTTCGGCAAGACGCAAAGAACCGCGCGCGCCTGTCGGCTGTTCGTTTTCAGTAGTGCTCATAACGCTCGTTCCCCTCAAGAAAGAAATGTTACCGGGACGTTGGAGAACAGAATCAGTTAAAATGTCTCCTGCTGTTGCAAAGCTATTTTGCTGCTGCAAGCGCGCGAATGCAAACGCGCGGCTTGCGCTAAAACGCAAATGACCACCCGCAACAATTCCAGCACAATACGCGTGCGCGAGCCGAAAGAGATTTTCGACCCGCGCCGCCGAAACCTTCTGCTCTTAATTCCCTCTTCGATTTTCGTCTTTATCGGCGGGTCTCTGGCCGTCGCGGCCTATAGATTTCTTCGCCCGCAGAATGCAAATTCAACAGATGCAGAAAAGCTCAAAGAGACATGGGCGACTCTCGGACAGGTCTCAACTCTGACAAGCGATGAGCCGACTTTGCGAAAGGCATTGGTTGAGCGGCGCGCGGGTTGGAGCATCGAACGGAAAGAGCAGGCCGTTTATGTTTTGCCGGGCGAAGAACGCGTGGTTGTCTCAGCCGTCTGTCCGCACGAAGAGTGTGATGTTGCATGGGAATCTGCTTCGCGCGAGTTTCTATGTCCATGCCACGACAGCCGTTTTAATGCCGCAGGCGCAAGGCTCACAGGGCCAGCCTCGCGCGATTTGACGCGGTTTGCCTCACGCATCGATAAAGGCGTTCTTCAAATCCGTTTGACTGATGAAGAAAATAGTTTGTAACGCTGGCAAGTATAGATTTCATGACGGAAGACGTAACCGAG
>CBDUCU010000210.1:0-6696 GCA_965365725.1 uncultured bacterium
TCTTCTGCGCAACGATCTGGGCCGCGTGTGCCGCTTCGGCTCGGTCGAAGTCGAGGAACTGTGCGCGGTGCAAAAACATCCGACGCTTTTTCATCTCGTCTCAAAGGTGCGCGGGCTTTTGCGCGAAGAAACAACGCCCGGTCAGCTTTTGCGTGCGACCTTTCCCTGCGGCTCGATCACAGGCGCGCCGAAGATTCGCGCCATGCGGTTGATTGACGAGATTGAAACGCTCCCGCGCGGTCTTTCGATGGGCGCGCTCGGCTATTTCTCATTCGACGGCGCGTTAGATTTGAGCGTCGCAATCCGCACGCTCACTTTTGACAAGCAGGGCGCGGCGCGTTTTAACGTCGGCGGCGGCGTGGTCGCCGACAGCCTGCCCGAAGCCGAATATGAAGAATCACTTTTGAAGTCGCGCGCGCTGGTTCGAGCATTGAATCGCGGTTAGCAATTATTTGCGTTGTTCGTGTATCCTCCGCGTATTTTCCGGTGCGTTTACGAGATGGGTCTTCGGTCAGGCAAAAGAGATCATGCATCGCCGCATCATCCTCAACGGCAGATTGATTGAAGCCGAGCGCGCGCGGCTGCCGCTTACGAGCAGCGCGCACCTGCACGGGCGCGGCATCTTTACGACGCTCGCCGTCCATGCCGGCCAGCCTTTTCAGTGGCACTTGCACTGGGCGCGTCTCACGACGCAGGCGGCGCTTGTCGGCGTTGACTCTTCACGCTTTACGAGCGATGAAGTGCATGCTGATCTGCTTCGTCTTGTCGAAGCGAACAAAGTTTCAGAGGGGCGTGCACGCCTGACCCTCATTGAGCGCGCGCGTCGAGGGTTGTGGAAGATGGAGACGGCGGACGACGCGCCTTCAGACATGCTTATCATGACGGGCGAAGCGCGCGCGCCGCAACACGGCACGCTTGCGCTGTCGGTTTCGCCCTATCGCGTCAATACGCTCTCGCCGCTTGCAGGCTTAAAGACGGTCAACTATCTCGAACAAATTCTCGCATGGGAAGAGGCACGCGCGCGCGATTTTGACGAAGCCGTCCGTTTGAACGAGCGCGGCGAGGTGGTTTCAGGCGCGATGGCGAACATCTTCTGGGTAAAGGGTGGGCGGATTCACACGCCCTCGCTCTCGACGGGCGCACTCGACGGCACAACGCGCGCATGCGTCGCAGACCTTGCACGCGAGCTTTCCTATCCTCTCGTCGAAGGCGTCTATGATTTGCACGAACTGGGCGAGGCCGAAGAGATTTTTCTCACCTCAGCAGGGCTCGGCATCTGCGCCGTCACGGCCTTCGATTTTCACACTTACACAATCCATGCTGGCAACATCACATCCAGATTGCGTGAAGCGTACAGACAGACGACGTTGGGAAACGCTTTGAAGGAATAAGCTCAAAGAGGCTTTAGATCGATTTTAGAATGAGTGTAAGGGAAAGATGATTAACCACAGAGACACCGCAGACACAGTTCAATCAAAACTGTGTCTGCGGTGTCTCTGTGGTTAATTTTCCCACGCTATACACTCACTCTAAAATTGCTATATGCGGATCATGCGTCGATGCTGATTTTTTCAAACAACAAGCGTCCTTGTTGAGCGGCCTCCGCAATTACATCGCTCTCATTGACGGTCGTCAATTCGCCCTCACGCAAGACAACTTCACCGTCAATGATGACCGTCCGCACATCCGAAGCTTGAGCCGCGTAAACAATTGTCGAGACGATGTCCGAACGCGGGGTCGTATGAAGCTTTGTCAAATCAACGATGGAAACGTCGGCCCTTTTCCCGACTTCAAGACTTCCTATCTCGCTGCCAAGACCGAGCGCGCGAGCGCCCTCGATAGTCGCCATCCTGAGAACGCGCCGCGCCGGAATCGACTCAGGGCCGTTCTTAACTTTTTGCAACAGCGATGCCGTTCGCATCTCTGTAAACATATCAAGACGATTGTTGCAGGGCGCGCCGTCTGCGCCGAGCGAAACTGAAATCCCGCGCTCAAGCATCTGTGTCAAAGGCGCAATCCCTGAAGCCAGTTTCATATTCGACGATGGACAATGTGCAACCTTTGTCTCGGTCGATGCGAGCAGGTCTAATTCCTCTTCGTTGAGATGCACGCAATGCGCGAGCACGACGTGAGGGGCTGCCATCCCCACAGAGTTCAAATAGACGACGTTGCGCATCCCGGTTTCGCGCTCGACCAATTCGATCTCCTGCAGATTTTCCGATGCGTGCGTGTGAATAAGAACGTCGCGTTCACGCGCAAGCCTTGAGACCTCTCGCAGAAGTTCATCCGTGCAACTGACGGCAAAGCGCGGAGCAAAGCAATGACGGATACGGCCCATTGCGCTGCCATGCCATTTCTCAAACAGCGCGAGCGACTCTTTGATTGAATCTTTTGTGTTTTCCCGGAGAGCAGGCGGAACTTCGTCGCCTTTATCCATCATGCACTTGCCGATGGTTGCGCGAAAGCCCGTCTCTTCGACGACGCGAAAAACTTCATCGGTGTGATTGACCGTCTCCATCGTCAGAGCGCAGGTAGTCGCGCCTTTTATCAACTCGGCAACTCCAAGCCTTGCCGAAGCGCGAATCGTTGCGGCGTTGTGCGCCGCTTCCATCGGCCAGACGCGCTTTTTCAACCAATCAATCAGAGAGAGATCGTCTGCCGCGCCGCGAAAAAGCGTCTGACAAAGATGTATGTGCGTCTGGACAAATCCGGGCAGAACAGCGCAACCGCGTGCGTCAATGACTTCATCTGCCACGCCAAGCTCATCGCCTATCGCCGCGATGCGTGCGCCGCGAATCAGGAGGTCTGACCGCCTGATCGATTCACGCCCGTCCATCGTGACGAGCGTTCCGCCTTTGATGAGAAGACTCTTTTCCATCAAAACAAATAAGCCTTTCCGTCTATAGCCGCGCAGATTATGTGGCTACGCGCCACCGGCTGTAAAGATAGCTTTGATTGCACGCCGGTTGTGGTTCACCAATCTGTTTGCGCGCTGCGCAACAAGAAAATAGTTCTTCACACAAAGAAACCCGGCAACCCTTAAAACGATTCCATCGATGGAATCAAGAAAGGTTGCCGGGCCGCGAAAGTTGATTGATTGCTACGCTCTTATTTCTTTCCGGTCGTCGCAGCTTCAGCAGCCGCAGCATCTTCGCCGTCGCCTGCGCCGGGGATGCCGAGCGCCTTGCGCACGTCGTTCTCAATCCGATAGAGCATTTCCGGATTGTCCTTCAAGGTCTGCTTGGCGTTCTCGCGTCCCTGTCCGAGCCGCTCGCCCGAATATGAAAACCACGCGCCCGCTTTTTCGACGACCTTGTTGGCAACGCCCAGATCGATCACGTCGCCCTCGCGCGAGATGCCCTCGCCGTACATGATGTCAAATTCGCATTCGCGGAAAGGCGGCGCGACTTTGTTTTTAACGACCTTGACTTTGGTGCGATTGCCGACCGCGCGGTCGCCGTCCTTGATTGCGCCGATGCGTCGGATGTCGAGACGCAAAGAGGAGTAAAACTTCAAAGCGCGTCCGCCTGTGGTCGTCTCGGGGCTTCCAAACATCACGCCGATCTTTTCACGAATCTGATTGATAAAGATGAGGCTCGTGTTTGTCGAAGCAACGACCGCCGTCAACTTGCGCAAGGCCTGCGACATCAGGCGCGCCTGAAGACCGGGCAGCGAATCTCCCATATCGCCGTCCAATTCTGCGCGCGGGACGAGCGCCGCCACCGAATCGATGACGATTGCGTCAACGCCGTTTGAGCGTACAAGCGCTTCGGCAATCTCAAGCGCCTGCTCGCCCGAGTCGGGCTGCGAGATAAGCAGATCGTCGATGCTTACGCCGAGCTTGCCCGCGTAGTCAGCATCCATCGCATGCTCTGCATCGATATAAGCCGCTACGCCGCCCGCTTTTTGCGCTTCGGCGACGATGTGTAAGGCGAGCGTCGTCTTACCCGAAGACTCAGGCCCGTAGATTTCGATGATGCGCCCGCGCGGCACGCCGCCGATGCCGATGGCCGCGTCGAGACTTAAAGACGTGGTTGAGATCGCCGCGACGTCGGCCACTTCGCGCTCGCCGAGACGCATGATCGATCCCTTGCCAAATTTCTTTTCGATATTTGCGAGCGCCGCTTCGACGGCCCTGCCGCGTTCCGCGCCCATTTTTGAATCAGCCATTGTTGCTATCACTCTTTCTTCTCACTCTCACGCGTTAAAATTTATGTGTCCGTCAAAGACCGGCATAGTGTAGCACAAACGGCGCGAGAATGGAACAACGTTTCACACTTGAAACAGGATTTTTTTCACCCATTTGGAGGGTGAGGCGTTCGAGCGAAAGACCGTCTGAATCTCTCTCGATGAGCAGCCCGAACAGTCCGTGAGGATACAGCGCGAATTCGGGTTCGTAAAGCGAACAGGATTATAGCTTCAACCACACCGACGCGACCAGAAAAATTTAGCCGTTACTCTGGCGGGGCGATCAATTGACCGACGAAATCACCGATGCGCCGGACGAGGTCGGGAGCTTCCGAAAGCCGCTCGATTTCCGCGACTATGGCCGAGCCGACGACCGCCGCATCAGCATAGCGCCAGACTTCAGCGACGTGCGCGCTCGTCGAAACGCCGAAGCCAACCGCAATCGGCAGACGTGAGATTTGTCGCACACGTCGGACGAGTTTTTCCGCTTCTGTGCTCAGCTCCATACGCGCGCCCGTCACACCCGCGCGCGAGACGGCGTAGATAAAGCCGCGCGCCTGTGCGGCCACGCGCTTGAGTCTTTCATCCGTCGAGGTTGGCGCAACGAGATAAATCTGATTGATCTCTCTTTGCTTGAGTATTGAATTAAATCCTTCGGCCTCCTCAGGCACGAGGTCTGTGACCAGCACGCCGTCAACGCCCGACGCTTCTGCCTGCTCCGCAAATCTTTCAAGACCCATCTGCATGAGCGGGTTAAAGTAGCTGAAAAGAACTATCGCAACATCGGTCTGTGCGCGCGCTTCAGCGACGACGCGCAAAGCGTCCGCTAATTTCACGCCTTGAGCGAGCGCACGCTGATATGAGCGTTGGATGACGGGGCCGTCGGCGACAGGGTCGCTAAAGGGCACGCCAAGCTCGATGACGTTTGCGCCGCGACGCGCAAGCTCGATAATCAACTCGCGCGTCGAATCCAGATCAGGATCGCCGGCAGAGATAAAAGGGACAAAGCCGCGCTTGCCTTCATCCTTTTGCCTTGCAAAAGTTCTGTCGATGCGATTCACAAAACCGCTCCGTCCAAAGTCTCTTCAGATGCCTGCTCGCGCTCGATTTGATGCGCAACCGTCTGCACGTCCTTATCGCCCCGACCCGAGAGATTGACGACGATTATCTCTTCTGCCGTCATTTGAGGCGCAAGCTTGAGCGCGTGGGCGAGCGCGTGCGCTGATTCGAGTGCGGGGATGATTCCTTCGAGACGAGATGCGGTCTGAAAGGCTTCGAGCGCTTCTTTGTCGGACGCAGAGACGTATTCGACGCGGCCCGCATCATGAAGAAAGGCGTGCTCAGGCCCGATTGATGGATAATCGAGTCCAGCCGAGATTGAGTGTGTCGAAGCGATCTGCCCGTCCGCATCTTGCAGGACGTAGCTCAAAGTTCCCTGCAAAACGCCGGGACGACCGCCGCCCGTGCTATTAAATCGCGCGGCGTGCTCTCCGAGAAGATTGCCCGTCCCGCCCGCTTCAACCCCGATCAGACGCACTTGCTTATCCGCTAGAAACGGATGAAACAATCCTATCGAGTTTGACCCGCCGCCCACACACGCCACCAGCGCATCAGGCAAACGCCCTTCGCCGTCGAGAATCTGCGCGCGCGCTTCTCTGCCGATGACGCTCTGAAAATCTCGCACCATGAGCGGATACGGATGCGGGCCGAGCGCGCTCCCCAGCAGATAGTAAGTATCTTCGACGTTTGTCACCCAGTCGCGCAAAGCTTCGTTGATGGCATCCTTCAAAGTCTGCGAGCCGCTTGTCACCTCGCGAACATCAGCGCCGAGAAGCCGCATACGGAAAACATTCAGCTCCTGTCGGCGCATGTCTTCTGCGCCCATGTAGACGACGCAATCGAGGCCGAAAAGCGCGCAGACCGTCGCTGAAGCGACCCCGTGCTGTCCAGCGCCGGTTTCGGCAATGATTCTCTTTTTGCCCATGCGTCGCGCGAGCAGAGCTTGACCGATGGCGTTATTGATCTTGTGCGAGCCTGTGTGCGAAAGGTCTTCGCGTTTGAGATAGATGCGTGCTCCGCCCGCGTGTTCGGTCAGACGCGCGGCGAAAAAGAGCGGCGTCGGCCTTCCCGAATAGTTTTTGAGTAGAGACTCAAACTCGTTTACAAACGTGGAATCTTCTCGCGCATTGATGTACGCCTGCGTCAGCTCTTCAAGCGGGGCCATCAACGTCTCGGGCACAAAACGCCCGCCGTACTTACCCCAATGCCCCAGAGCATCCGGTTCAACCTTCGACATATCTGAAATCTACCTTTGTTAAAAACGTGTGCATCAGTCTGCCGGCCAGCAACGATCATTAATCCGTTGTTAAAGCAATCTGCACGCGGTTGCGTCCGCCCTGTTTAGCCTGATAGAGCGCCACGTCGCTTGCGGAAAAGAGCGTGCGTTCGCTGCGCGCATGCGCCGGACAAGAGGCCACGCCCAGGCTGACCGTAACGTTGCCCACGCCC
>CBDUCU010000211.1:0-6695 GCA_965365725.1 uncultured bacterium
CCCGCCGCGACCATACTTGATGTCTATTCCGCCGCGCGCACGCTCGCGCTCGCGTGCAAGTCTTTCGCGCACGCGGCGAGTCTCAACACGTAAGACTTCCGCCTCAGTTGCACGCGCGGCTTGATGAACCGCCGCACGCGCTTTCCTCTCCACCGCCCGCCCAAATTCCAAATCGCCCGCCGCCGCACGCAGCTTGACGTAGGCGAGCCATTCCCACACGTCGGCGCGCGTCCGCAGATAATTGACAAAAGAGTTTGACGAAGAGGCGACGGGGCCGTTGCGCCCGTCGGGACGCAAGCGCAGATCGACGCGGTAGAGATGGCCGTCGCGCGTCAGACTCGAAAGCGCGTTGACGAAAATCTCGCCCATGCGCGCGTAAGCCTCATCGTGCGTCAGGCCTTCGACGGGCGAAGCTACGCGCTCGTCATAGACGAGCACAACGTCGAGATCGGAGCCGTAATCCATGCCGCCGCTTCCCATGCGTCCGAGTCCGAGCACGCTCAAGCGCGGCCCGGCGACAAACGGCCCATGCCTTCGAACCATTTCACGGCGCGCAATAAAGAGCGCGACGTTTAGACTTGCCGCAGCAAGCGACGCTTGCAGGTGATTTGATTCGGCCTGCGTGATCTCGCCTTCTGCGTCTCGCGCTCCGATCTCGACGAGCAGATGCGCCCATGTCCGACGCAGGGCTGAAAGCTCGGCGCGAAAACTTCTCTCCTGATCGACGGCGGCGCGCAACACAGCTCGATGATCGCGCTGGAGAACATCTTCGGTGGGAGTGTTCAATCCGACGATGAGCAAAGGATTGGCCGCAATCATCTCGCCGAAATATTCGGATGCGCCGCAGATGCGCGCCAGCACGTCTGTCTCCGTCTCAGAACACGCGAGCGGCGCGTCAGACTTTTCGATTGACATGCGGACGCGCGCCAGAAGCGTTTGCGCTCGTTTTTCGTTGAGCACGCCGCGCGCCGTCTCTTCAATGCGCAAGTCTGTGCGTTGCGTTTGCCCTGCCGGATTGTTTGTCGCGCCCTGAGCGTCAGCAAAGGTCTCTGTTGTTTGTAAGATTTCTTGCGCCGGTTCAACGTCTGCGCCTGCAAAGACGCGCTCGTAAGCGGCGCGCACTTTTGAAGTTTGTTCAGCGAGCGCGAGATTAAAATCCGCAAGCGCGTCTTCACTCTTGAAATGCACGCGGCGCGCAAGCGTCAAACGGCGCGCCGCGTCTTCGGGCACGGCGTGCGTTTGCAAGCCGTGCTCCATCTGAACTCGATGTTCGAGCATGCGCAGAAAGCTATATGCTTCGGACAACTCGGTGCGCTCGCGCTCGGTGATCAGACTGCGGTCGGCGAGCCGGCCCAGACTGATCAGCGTATGCGGCGCATGAAGCCATGCGTCGCGCCCGCCGTGCGCCAGTTGCAATGCCTGTGCGATAAACTCGATCTCGCGTATGCCGCCGCGCCCCAACTTGACGTTGTAGCCGCCCGTCTCTTTGTGGTGAAAGCGGTCGATCTTCTGTTTGGCAAGCCGCACGTTAAAGAGCGCGTGTGCGACCGTCTCATCGGTTCGATAGACGCGCTCGCGCACGCCTTCCGAGAAACGCGCAAACAGCGTCGGCGAGCCTGCCGAGGCGCGCATGCGGATAAGCGCTTGCAGCTCCCACGCATGCGCTCGCTCGCGATAATAGTTTAAAGCCTCTGCGAGCGAGACGGCCGGTGCGCCGTCGCGTCCGTGCGGGCGCAGACGCAGATCGACGCGATAGGCCGCGCCCTCGCCCGTCTGTTGTCCGACCAGACGCGAGACCCGGCCCGCCAGCTTGCAGTAAAACTCACGGTTGGTTGTCGCGCCGCGTTCGCCCGCGCCTGAAGTTTCTCCGTCTTCCGAGTAGAGAAAGAGAAGATCGATGTCCGAAGAGTAGTTAAGCTCGCGCGAACCGAGCTTGCCGAGCGCGACGATGCTTGCGCTCGAAGGCATCCTTCGACCGCGCTCGTCGGTGCATTGCGGCGTGCCATAGAGGTTCTCTAATTCCTGATGCGCAAGCTGAAGCGCGTGACGAAGGATTGCGTCGGCCAGATTCGACAGCTCTTCAGTCGTCTCGACGATGGTCGTCGTGCGTCGCAAATCATGCAGGTAAATGCGCAGAAGCTCGCGCCGACGAAAACGCGCCAGTTGAATTTGCGGTTCAACCTGGGTGTGCGTCAGCACAAATCGAGCCAGCGATTCGCCAAGCTCTTCGGCGGTCTTGACGCGCGCGGCGGTTCTCTCTCTCGAAAGCCATGAGAGATATTCAAAATTTTGCGCCAGCGTCGTAGCCAGAAGCGGACTCCATGCGGCGAGCGCAAGTGAATCGGCGAGCAAGCCCCAATCGCGCTCGAAGAGACGGCGCGCTCCCGTCTGCTCTGACGTGATGCGACGATAAAAGAGACGCGCGCCCTCCGGGTCGGGCAGTTCGCTGATGAGCGATTCGATTTTTGTTTCGAGTTCCGGCAAGACCGTCTGATTCTACCCGAAGCGCACGGCATTGCTCGAACGACGAGCAGCGGCAAGGATGGGATGGTGAAAGCATGCAACTCGAGATGGCTGGCTGTGTTCTAATCTTACGCGGTCGCTTGTCGGCTTGTCGGTCTTTATCTTTGACTTTGATACTTAAGGAGCGGGTTGTATGTTCAACTTCAAAAGCAGCATCACAGCGTCCATCATTTTATTCGGGCTGACCACCACGCTTGTGGAGGCCTGCACGGCAAAGCAAAAGGTTATGGAACAAAATCAAAACGAGGCCGGCAATACGCAATCACAGCCGCAGCATGGCTCGGCTGAAATCGTCTCTTCAGATCAGCAGGGGCGAAAAGCAAAAATGAATATTCTGGCTGAAGGCAGTTATGGTCAAACGAGCGCGCCTTTTATTGGTGTGGCGCGCGGCACACGCGTCTATTCGATTTTGCGCGAAATGGTCAAAGAGCTGCCTGCGCTTCCAGATGATTTCTTCAAGTCGCACGCTGTTGTCGCCGTCTTTCTCGGCACACGCAACACGGGCGGTCATGCGGTCGAGATTACTGAGGGGAGCGAAGGTCAACTGCTTGTCAAAGAGATTGCTCCGCCGGCCAATGCAATAACGCTTCAGGTCATCACGTCGCCTTTTAAGGTTGTCTCAGTGCCTTTAAAAGAGAGAGAAGGCATCGACATATCTTTACAAGGAGGCTTGGCGGCAAACACATTGCGCCCGTATCGCATCACGGCAGGCGAGATCACATCGCAAGGCCGCGCTCAAAATCGGACGGACAAATTGGGTTTGGGAGGCGAACTGAAGCTCGCACGCAATGAGTCTCTGGTGACTGTGTTTTTCGACATCAAGAGCGTGGGAGCAAAACGACCGACGGCGCTGCGCGCAGCCGTCACAGGCGTTATAGATGCACGCGGGGAGTTTTCGTTGGCGGGGCTGAATACGCAAGCGTTGACCGAGGGCGCAGCCAGCGCCTTGATTGTCGCGGGCCAGTTGTCCGGCGACGACAACAAGCTGCAACTAAGTTTGGAGTCGGCTTCAGGAGTCGGAGCTACGGGTGTATCAGGAAAGCTGACCGCTCAAGCTACGGGGCCGGCGCTTACCGTAACAAAACCGGGAGAGAGCGTTTACTAAAGAGCACGCGCGCACGCCAACCACTGTGGAGAATGTAAGGCGAACAAAATATTTGATTCGTAGAAAAGTATAAAAGCCGCCGGACATCTTTGGAATGTCCGGCGGCTTTCATATTGATTAGCAGTCTGGTTGTTTATGCGGCGCGCCGGCTGCTGTTCGGCGCGCCGCCTCTATCTTTTACGGCTGGCCGAATCTCGAGCGATACTCGCCGGAGGTGATAAAGCCTTCGACCATCTCCGCCTGACGGAAGTCAGCGAACGAGTTAAGTTTGTTCAGCCAGAAGTCGTATCCGCTAAAGTCAGCGTCGGGCGGATCGTTCGGGTTGCGGCGCAGGTAGCCGAAATATTCCATCAACACGAACGCCGGGTTGAACTCCCTCTGACGGAATTGAGCGTTGTCCGCCACGCGACGCAACACGCGCGCACGCGCTGCCGCGTCTGCGCTTGTCGCCGCGCCGCCGAACTCGTCAATTGCCGCCTGCCGCTCCGTAGCCGACGGTGTGACTCCGGCGTTTGCATAAAGCGCGTCAACAAACTGAGCCGGTGTCTGTGTCGTCGGATACTGTGAGACGAACTCTGGACGCTGGACGAATTCGAGCGCGAACGCCTCTTGATTGGCGGCCAGACGTGCCTCCCAGCCAGCCTCGCCGACAATTACGCCTTCGCCGATCTCCTGCGTATCGCGCATGAATTCCAGATATCGGGGCAGTCCGCGTGGACGCGCTTCTGAGGCCGGGAAAGCCGCCTTGTAGAAGCGATAGACGAGGAAGCCCGTCTGCTGGAATTCAACCGAGAGGAAGAACGCTTCGGAGACGCGCGCGCGCGCGCCCGTCACGCACCTTGACTGCTGCGTACCGCTCAAGCCGTTGCAAGCCGCGAGACGATCACGCAGGTTGCTTGTCCAGAAGGCAAAGCCAGCCGCGTCCGGATCACGGTTGAGGAAGTCGCGGTAATGTTGTCGGACGAAGAAATCCACATTGTCAATCGGATTCGCGGATGCGGTTGTGTCGTTATCCGTGATCGTGATGACTGATGTGGCGGGCGTACCCGTAAAGTTCCCCGTCGACGGGTCGGTCAGGGTAAAGTTGAAAGACTCATCACCTTCGACCAGAGCATCGTCAGTGATAAAGATTCTCACGGTCTTGCTCGACTCTCCGGCTGCAAACTCCAGTGTGCCGAGCGCGATGATGTAGTCGGATTTCTGCGTCGCCGTCCCGTCGCTGGTCGCGTAGTTGACGGTCGCCGCAGAAGTGGTATTGCCGGTGCGGTTGACGGTGATGTCGATGTGTCCCGCGCCTTCGCTGACGGTGTAGGTGGCAGCGCTCAACTGCACGCAAGGCGTGTTGGTGATGCGCGTTGTCGCCCGCACAGAGTTATTAGCCGGAACAGGGTCGAAGGTCGCGGAGGTGACCGTCGCGCTGCTGCTAAACTCGCCGCAAACGCCCGTCGGAGTTGTGGCCGTGTAGGTCAGTCTCGCTGAAACGCCCTTGCCGAGGCTGGCTATTCTCCACACACCGGTTGACGTGTCGAAAACGCCCTGCGTGACTGCGGCATTTCTAAAGGTGACGGTCGTCGGGGTAAAGACTCCGTTGACGACGATGTCGTGTGCGGTGTCTTCGCCGTTGTTGGTCAAGACGAGCGTGTATTCGATCTCGGTTCCGCTCGTCGCCGACGGTTGACTCGATTCCAGAGCAAGCCGTAAGTCTGCCTGATTTGCCGCGTTGACGACGACGGTCGATTGATCGTTGGCAGAGTTAACGTCGATCTGATCGGTCGAGCCGACTCTTGCGATAATCGTCCCCGGCGATTCACCTGAACTGACGAGAGCGACGATTCTCAAAGTAGCAGTCGCGCCACTTGCCAGGCTGCCCACGTCCCAAACCCTTGTGGCCGCATTGAACCTACCGCCCGCATCGTCCGAGAGAAAGGTCAATCCGATTGGGAATTCGTTGGTCACGATCTTGACGTTGGTCGCGGCGGCCGGGCCGTTATTCGTTACGGTCGCCGTGAAGGTAATGGTCGAGCCTGCGGTTGGAGCCGGGTTGTCAACAGAGAGGCCGACGGCCAGGTCAGACTGTGCGGCAGTCGAAAGACCTGCGACCGAGAAGGTCTCGGCGCGCGTGCCGCGCGTGTTGTGATGATGGAGCAGCAACCCGCCAAGCGAGCCGTGCGCATTAAGGTTTGTCAGGTTAGCACCAACCGGAATCGATTTTCCGTTGAGGTCCTGGATGAGAACCTGATTGCCAAAACTCAGGCCCGGATTCGCATAGTCCCATCTGTAAGGACCGGCGGCGCGGTCGGTCGGCGCGAATCCTTCGAGAGTGCTACAAAGCGGAGCAAAACCGGGACAGGTTTCGACTCTGTAGCGGAAGGTGGTGTTGCCGCCCGCCGGAGCCGTTAATCCGATGGCATCAGGCGAGACGGTGAGGAACATGACGTTGTTGTTGAAAACAACGGTGTCGAACTGATCGGCGCGTGCCGCGTTGACTAACCATGACGAATTCCAGTTCACGCTGCTCGGACGGGTATAGACTAGCGTTATGAAGATGTCTTGCCCGCTCGCGTTTGCGTTGCCAAAGTTTCGACGTGCGATAGAACCAGGGTTGGTGTTGACAACGACGCGCTCGTAGACTCCGTCCTCGTTAGCATCGATGAGAATGTTATAGGCCACGTCGGTCGGCGTTGACCAATCTTCGTAACTGGCGACGCCGAAACGAATTAGATTGGTCGCCGGATCGTATGCCACACCGGCGTAGCGAATGTCTTGCTCGCCAGGTATCGCTGTGTTTCGCGGGCTCATCACCTGAAGCTCAAACCCGCTGACGAGCGAGACCACATCGACCGGGAAAGAGCCCGTGCACTGCGGCCCGGCGGCGCGTGTGCCCGTGCAAACATCCGTTCCACTCAGCGCGATTGAGGTAAAGCCATCGCTGATGGTATCGGTTGCGCTCATCGTCGAAGCCGGACGCGCAGGCGAATAGACAGGCACTCGCAGCTTTAAGTCAGAGCCTACCCTGAAGGTAACGTAAGCGCCCTCTTCCGTCAGATAGTGGCGAGGGAAATTAGCG
>CBDUCU010000212.1:0-6687 GCA_965365725.1 uncultured bacterium
GCACTCACGGTCTTTCCTCTTTTCTTGCTCACGTCGTTCTTCTTTGGAAGACGGACGGGTCTGATCGCTGCCGCGCTCTGGGCCTTCGGAGTCAACGCAATTACCTTTAACCGCATCGCTAAGGAAGACACGCTGCTCGTCTTCTTTATGCTCTGGGCCTTCTACTTCTACGACCGCGCTAAGGCCGCAAGCGGATTCAATCAAACAGAGAAGCGCAAGCACTACATTGGAAGCGCCGTCGCGTTTGGGCTGATGTTCGCCTCGAAATATTTCCCGCATTACTTCGGGCTCAACATGCTCTATCACCACTATGCGAAGCTCAGACGACGCGAGCCGAATGAACCGTCGGGCCGCACGCCCGCGATCTTTTATGTGATCTTCGCTATTACATTCATCGTTGCCAATCCCGCGCTGCTCGTGCCCGCAACATGGAGTTATCTGGCGACCTATTCAAGCGAAGGCTTGCTCACGCACACGGGCTATTTGATGGGCGAGAGCCTGTATCGCAACACGATGTCAGCCACGCCGTTTTGGGGCACGCCCGTCTATTTCTACCTGCTCTATCTACTCATCAAAGTTCCCGCTCCCCTCATCATTGCTCTCGTCGCCGGACTCACAACGTGCGTGCGACGCTGGCGCGAGCCGGGACATGCTTTTTTGCTGTTGATGTTTGTGTTGTGGATCGCGCCCTATTCGCTCGTAGGCGCAAAGTGGCTGAGATACGCGCTTTCGTTGATGCCGTTTGTCTATATGATCGCGGCGGTCGGAATAGTCGCTATAGTCAAAACGTCTGCCGAGTGGCTGACGATTGAGAGAGCGCCGCGCGGGCGCGTCATCTGGTGGGCCGTCGGGACAATCGCCATCTTTGTTTTTGTCGCGCTGCCCGCATGGTCTGCATGGAAGGCGCGACCCCACTATGCGCTCTACACCAACGCGCTCGCGCCCGAAGCGGCGGGCTACTATTTTCCGCACGACGAATTTTATGACGACGGCTTGCGCGAAGCCGTTAAGTTTGTCGCCGACCACGCGCCGCCCGGTGCGACCATCGCGCACGAAACGCCGGGCGTTGTTCGTTACTATCTCGAACGCTTCGGGCGCGACGATCTGAATTCGCGCGCCGTCTCTGATGCGGCTTTCGACGCGCGGACGGCTACCGGGCCGACCTACGTCGTCGTCCAACGCGGGCGCACGTATTTTGAGAACCGCGACGAATTAAACAGCGTGCGAAACGGAAGCGAGTTCAAAAAGGTCTATGAAGGCCGCATTCGCGGCGCGCTTGCCGTCGAAGTTTACGCGCGCGGCTCATAAACAAATTTCATTCAACTCTGGCATCAGGCCTCCGCTTCCTTAAAACATAAGCCTTGACTTTCGCTTATCCTCATGACGACCAAAAAATCATCCGCACACGCCCGCCGCACTTCGCTGCCCATCGAAACCGTCGAGCGCAGGATTTACTTTATCCGCGAGCAAAAGGTCATGCTCGATTCCGACCTTGCGCAGCTCTACGAGGTGTCGACGAGAATTCTAAATCAAGCGGTTAAGCGCAATATCTCTCTCGCTTCCCCGAAGATTTTATGTTCCAGTTGACCGCCGAGGAATCCGAATCTTAAAGGTCACAATTTGTGACCTTAAAGCCCGCAGGACGAGGACGGCATCGCAAGTATCTGCCTTACGTTTTCACCGAACAGGGGGTGGCGATGCTCTCAAGCGTGCTCAATAGCGAGCGCGCCATCGTGGTCAACATTGTCATCATGCGCGCGTTTGTGCGTCTGCGCGAGATGATGCTCTCAAACGCGGAGCTCAATCGTAAGATCAACGCGCTCGAACAGAAGTATGATGAGAACTTTCGTATGGTCTTTGACGCGCTTCGTCAACTGCTCGCCGCGCCGGAGAGGCCGCAACGTCAGATTGGATTCAAGACCGGCAAGAAAAAATAGCGAAGACCGCTTGAGAGCACAGTCCGACGCAGTCAGATTTATGATTCGGATGCGTTCCACCACGCACCTTGTTTTTTCCAACCGTCCCGCGCTCTTGATGCATCGAGTGGATATGCCGTAAAAGTAAATGCAAGGAGGAATTTAAAATCGATGCTCAAAAAATTTTGGAGCCTGTCGGTCGTCTGTGCGCTCGCGCTTGTCGCGCATGCGCAGCAACCGGCACAGAAAACGCCTGCGCCAGTGCAGCCGTCGCAACAACAAACGCAACAACCGCCCGTCGCGCCAAAGACGCACCTCAAGGTGGGCGACGCTGCGCCCGATTTCACTTTGCGCGATACCGATGGAAAGGAAGTAAAGCTCTCGGATTTCAAAGGCAAAAAATCCGTCGTGCTGGCCTTCTACGTGCTGGCCTTCACCGGTGGTTGAACGAAGGAGTTACAGGCATATCAGTCTGATATCGCCAAATTCGACGCAACCGAGACGCAAATTCTAGGCATCAGCATGGACAGCTTCGCCGCCAACGGTCGCTATCGCCAGGACCTCGGCGTGACCTTCCCGCTTCTTTCTGATTGGCATCGCAAGGTCGTCAAAGATTACGGCATCTTTAACGAAAAGAACGGCTATTCGCGTCGCGCCACCTTTGTGGTGGACAAAGAGGGAATCATTCGTCACATCGAAGAGGGCAACACGGCCATCGACCCGACGGGCGCATACCAGGCGTGCAACTTTTTGATGAAGAAGAAGGCGTAGAAGACAGGAGACAGAAGTCGGAAGTCAGAATTAAGAACATGTCTTTCGTTTTCTTCTGACTCCTGATTTCGGGCTTCTGTCTTTCGTCGCGTGTCGCTACCTGCGAAGCCGCGAGGAGAAACGAGGATGCCATTTATTACGGCCACGCGCGAAGACGGCGCGACGCTTCTCATCAACGTGGATCGCATCCAGTTTGTCGCGTATCAGGAGGCCGAAAGTCACCAGTCCATTAGCATCGTCTTTGACACGAACCCGCCGCCTGCTGCGGGTAGGGCAGGCACAAACGAGATCGTCATTCACGGCGCAGAGGCACGCCGCGTCTGGGAAGCTCTCAAGCAGCATGCTCAGCATTTGAAAGCATGATGAGTAATGAATTGATGAATGAAGACGAGCGCCTGAGGCGCGACAAAAAGTAGCCCCACGTTTTGGAACGTGGGAGCGTGACCACAAAAAAACGAAGCCCGCGCTGACGATAAAAGAAGATTTGACCAACATGGTTGGCCAACATCGAATATCTTTCATCGCCGGCGCGGGCTTCGATTTTTAATCTCTGCATCCTCCATCCATCCGGCTTTATCAGCCATTGTTTACACAGGCTTTCGAGCAACATGTCTGCTCTCATCCGGCAGAGTTTCTCTCTCTAATTCTCGCCTGCTCGTTGCCTTCGTCTCCAGCCAGCATTTCATCCAGTTTTGCAGTGTTGGTTTGTCGGTAGCCCGACAATTGATGTCAAGGCGTTGACAACCACACGGTAAAGAGCGGGCCGGCGAGAAAGCTTGCCGGCAAAGCGCGCGACAGATTACAAGCCGGGCGAAACGGAATTTAATTCCGATGCACGGGATTTTCCGCAATACACAGAGTTCCCATAGCACGGTAAGGCTGATGCGAACAGCAGCCGGAGGCGTTTGGGAACGGCCCTTGCTTCGTCTGTGCTGCGGGCAGGAACGTATTGCCTCTTAGAGCGGCGCGCGAGCGCGCTAATGCTCGGGCGGGTTGTAGCCGAAAAGTATTGGGGTTCTCTCTCGCTCGCTCTGCCTCGCGGTTAACGGCCCAGCCGCGAAGCGCAACAGTCAATCTCGACAACGAAAAGAAAATCGATGCGACCTGCATGCTCGCTGCGCTGTGGGCCGCTCCTTGCGAAAGTCTATGACGAAAGAGAAAACATTTTCCAAGAGCCGCCGCACACGCGCCGCGCAAATCTTTTGTGCGGCCCTGCTTGCATTCATCTCACTTTACGACGCAAAGGCGCAGGAGCCGCCGCCGCACACAACAGAGAGGCCAGCGCAGACAAATAGTTCTGTTGCAACAGCCGCAGACGAATACCGCATCGGCGCGGGCGATGTGATCGACATACGCGTCTATAACCGCCCACAGCTTTCGCGCGAAGCGGTGCGGGTAGGCGGTCGCGGAACGATTCGCATGCCGCTGCTCGACGAAGAGATTCAGGCCGCATGCCGGACGGAAGCCGAGCTTGCCGCAGAGATTGCGAGGCTCTATCTCAAATATCAACGCCGCCCGCATGTTGACGTTTTTATCAAGGAGTATAACTCGCAGCCCGTCGCCGTCATCGGTGCCGTCGGTAAGCCGGGCCGTTTTCAGTTGCAGCGACGCGTGCGTCTGCTTGAGCTGATTTCATTGGCGGGCGGCCCCACGCCGCAGGCCGGAACGCAGCTTCAGCTTGTCCACGCCGCCGAAAGCTCGACGTGCGAGGCAGCGCGCGAAGGCGCAACGGACGAGGGCGACGCGCAGAAGAGCGTCTCTTTTATCAATCTTGAAGAGACCTTGCGCGGCGGCGAGAGCGCAAATCCATTTGTGCGTCCGGGCGATGTAGTCACGCTGCCTGAAGCCGATCAGGTTTTCGTCGTCGGCAACGTCTATAAGCCGACCGCCATCCCGCTCAAAGAAGAGATTACGGTCTCGCGCGCCGTAGCGATGGCGGGCGGCGCGCTGCCCGCCTCGAAGCTTTCGCGCGTGCGCGTCATGCGACAGCAGCCCGGCGCTTCGACGCAGACCGAGATCATTGTTGACCTCGAAGCCATCAACAAGCGCGAGGCGACAGACCTCGCGCTCAAGCCTAACGACGTGGTCGACATTCCGACCTCCACAGGCAAACGCATCCTTCGCAGTCTCGTCGGAGTCATCAGCCCGACGCTTTCACAAATCCCTGTTCGCGCCATTCCCTAAAACCAACGAGTGAGTCATGAACGAAAGCCTGCAACTGATAAAGAAAAGCGATTACCCAAACGACGCGACACCTGCCGAGCGTCTTTCTGCGCAGAGCGCAAGCGGCTCTTATAGCGGAAGCGGCTCTTATTACGCGGGTGCAGCCGAAGAAGAGAGCCACCTGCGCGAATACTGGCGCGCGGTGCGCAAACGGCTGTGGCCGATTCTCGGTCTGACAGTGCTTGTCACCTCGCTGGCCGCCATCTATCTGGCGCGCGTGCCCAATGTGTTTGAGTCGCAGGCGCGCGTGCAGGTCGATCTTGAGAACGGCGGGTTGACGCTTTCAAATTCAAAGTCGGGGTCGTTTGTCTTTAACAATCCCATCAGCGACCCCGCCTATTTCAACACGCAGCTGCAAATTCTGAGCAGTCCGGGACTTTTGCGCCGCGTCGTCAAATCTGCGCGGCTTGAAGAAAGCGCAGCCTTTCAGCGTGCGCAGGAGCGCAGGACGGATGTGCTGACGGAGAACGTCGCGCGCGTGCTCGGTTTGAGCAGTTCTGTAAAGAGCGAAGAGGCGCAGACGACGGGCGCGCCAATCGTCAACACGGCGCAGCCCGCGCGTGAAAAAGAGGCTTCGGAAGCGCGCCGCCTCGCCCCTGTCATCTTCGCGCTCAGTCAGGATTTGAGGATCGAGCCTGTTATCGAACGGCGGACGGGCGGCAACGCCAAAGAGACGCGTCTGATCGACATCCGATACAAAAGCACAGACCCGGAACTGGCCGCGCGCGTCGTCAACGTTATCGCCGACACTTTTATCGTCTCGAACCTCGAAAAGAGGACCGAAGCCAACGCCGCCGCAGGCGAGTTTTTACAAAAGCGCATTGCCGAGCTTCAGACGCAGATACGAAGCGGCGAAGAGCGTCTGATCGGCTATGCGAAGACCAATCAGATTCTCTCGCTTGACGCCAGCCAAAACACCGTCGTCGAACGTCTCGCCGGGCTCAACAAACAACTGCTCGATGCTGAAAACGAGCGCAAGCTGGCCGAGGCCGCCTATCGAGCCGCGCTCAATCCGGGCGCTGCCGACGCGCTCGCTTCGGAAGCGACCAAATACGTCGCCGATGTCAACGACCGTCTCGGCGAACTGAGACAAAAGCGCTCGCAACTGCTTGTTGACAACACCGAAGAGTGGCCCGAAGTCAAAGAGGTTGACCGTCAGATCGCCGTCCTCGAACAGCAGGCGACCGAGACGCGCACGCGCAACACCTCTGTCGTCATGAAGAACCTCGAAACGCGTTTTCGACAGGCTGAAGCGCGCGAAAACGCCCTGCGCGAAGCCTTCAACCGGCAGCGCGGCGAAACCGTCACGCAGAACGAAGCGGCGATCAACTACCGCATCATTCAGCAGGAGATCGAGACCAACAAAGAGCTTCTCAATGGATTGCTCCAACGCTCGAAAGAGAACGACGTTGTGCTCTCGGGTCTGGCCAACAACATTCACGTCGTCGATTACGCCGTCACGCCCGATAAGCCGGTCGGCCCGCACCGCTTGTTAAAAGTCGTGCTCGCCATGATGCTTGCACTCGCC
Source organism: uncultured bacterium (assembly GCA_965365725.1). Lineage (GTDB taxonomy): Bacteria > Acidobacteriota > Blastocatellia > Pyrinomonadales > Pyrinomonadaceae > DASQDT01. The sequence goes on from CBDUCU010000212.1 coordinate 6,439, forward strand.
GTCGGGATGGGGCTCGCCATCCTTGCCGATGCTCTCGACCGCGCCGTGCGTTCGATGGAAGACGTGGAAAAATATCTGCGCCTGCCCGCCATTGCCTTGATTCCGTCTGTTGGCAGTCTCAAGCCGCGTCGGTTGCTCGGCTCGCGCAGCCAAACAACAGAGGGCGGCGGACAAGGTCGTCCCGAATTGATTACCAGCGCCGACCGTCGCTCGGTTCTCGCCGAAGCCTACAGACATCTGCGCACCTCA
>CBDUCU010000213.1:0-6620 GCA_965365725.1 uncultured bacterium
ATCACGGCAGTTACAATTACAGAAGGCAAACAGCCCGCAATTAGTCCGCAGCGTTCGTCCGGTTCGAGACGTTGACGATATGAAGCCCGCCTTTCAAACATCGGCGCTTCTTTTGGCGGCACTCTTTGTGTGTCTTTCGTCAGGCGCGTCTGCGCAACAGCGGAAACCTCAAAACGCTCCGCAACCCGAGCCCGACGAGGTCAAGACTACCTATCGCATCAATCTCGACTTAAACTTTGAGGCGCGCAGCTACACGGGAATCGAGCGCGTGCGCTGGACGAATCGAAGCGCGGCGACCCAGATTCTTTATTTCAATCTCTATCCGAATCTTCGCGCTCCCGCACCACGTGAAAAAAACTCTTCAGAGAGGGCGACAAATGCGCCCGCGCCGGAGGCAACGCCCGACGAGCCGAGCCTCGAAGTTTCGGAGGTAAGTGCAGGCGGGCAACCCGTCGTCTTTACGATCGAAGACGGCGTGGCAATGCGCGTGCAGGTGCGCGAGCCTGTAACGGAAGGCGCTTCGGTTGAGATAGAGATCAAATTCAAAGGGCGCGTGCCCGAACTCGACCCCGACGAGACGAGTCTGCCCGCGCATCTCATCCAACAGGTCGGAGCAGCGTTGCGCTCAACACCTGAAATCAGGAGCGCCAGAGAGATCAACTTTTATTCGCGCGGCGTGATGCTGCTCGGCTCTGCGCTTCCAGTGCTTGCCATGCGCGACGGCGACAACTGGCGACGCAAAACCGAAGCGACCGTCGGTGACTTTATTTACACGGATGCAGCCGACTATGAAGTCAGCGTCAAAACCGCCAGCGACGTTTTTCTTTTCGCGCCGGGCGACGAGCTAAAGCAGGAGGTTGCCAATCGCACGCGTCTCGTCACATATCAGGGAGAAAATCTGCGCGGCTTCTCAATCATCGCGGGCCGCACTTTGCGCTCTGCTGAAAAGCTTTCCTCGGGCGTGCGCGTGCGCTCGGTCTTTACGCCCGACCATGAGCGCACCGGAAGGCGCGTGCTCGACGTGGCGGCTGAGGCCGTTCGCATCTATACGAATCGCTTCGGCCAGCTTCCTTTCAAGTCTGTAACGATTGCCGAAGCGCCGCTTGTGGCCGGACACGGAAGCGTCGAGTTTTCGGGTCTCTCAGTCATCGCCAGCGCCTTCTATGCCGACTTTGACGCGCCGTCGATGCGCGCTCTGCCGGAGATCGTGCGCGAGCAACGCGCAAGCGTCGAGGACAGCCTTGAGTTTGCGGCGGCCCACATGGTTGCGCATCAGTGGTGGGGCGCAAGCGTCGGCAGCGATCCGTCGCGCGAGCCTGTTCTGGATGAATCGCTGGCGCATTGGTCTGCCTTGCTCTACTACCGCGACGCGCGGGGCGAGGAACGCGCGCAAGCCGCGCTTGAAGATCAACTGCGCGGCGTTTATCAGGTCTATCGAAGCTTTGGCGGCGACGACATGCCGGCTGACCGGCCCGCGCGCGAATATCGCAACTCGTTTCAATACGCGGCCATCGTTGCATCGAAGGGCGCTTTGATGCTTGAAACGGTCAAGAGCGTGATGGGCGAGACGCGCTTTATGCGCGGGTTGCAAAACTTCTATCAGATGCACCGTCTCAAAAACGTCGAGCTTGACGACCTGCGCAAAACACTCTCCGACGAATCCGACATGCAGCAGCGGCGCATGGTCTCGCGCGTCTTCGTGCGCTGGCTTGCCGAACGGCACGGCGACGAAGACATTGCTCCGCCCAATCCACAGATTGCCGCCGCGCTCGGCATCAGCGTCGAACAACGCGCCAACCCCAACGACCGTAACGCCTTCTCACGTCTCGGTCGCTTCTTCTGGCGACAGATGACGCGCATCCGTTGAGAATCCCGGCCCTCTTTTCTCTAACCTTTGTCTTTTCAAAGGTTTCGAGCTTCGTCAGCCGACTTGTCTAAGTTTGTGTGGAACGATTGTGGTACGGCGCTGCGTCGCCGCGTGCTCAGTGGCGATCAATAATCCGTCGTCCGTCGGGTGAACGTATCGCTCGGTCTGACGGGTTTTGGAGTGTCCCATCAGACGTGAGATTTTCTTCAGATTCACGTCCGAATCGCCAAGCCGCGACCCGTATTCGTGGCGCAGATCGTGAAAGCGCAGGCCCGTCACGCCTGCCGACGCACAAGCCTTGCGGAAGAAGTAATCGACACGGTGGCGTTTTAGCATCCGCCCTTCGTCGTCCGTAAAGAGCAGGTCGCCCTGACGTTGAGAGCAAAGTTGAGCGAGCAGCTCTCGCGCTTGCCCTCCCATCGGCACGCCTTCAGTCTTGCGCTTGTCTCGTCTCCACTTCGGGTTGACCACAAAGACGAGGTTGCGTGAGAAGTCGATTGCAGATTGAGAGAGCGCGATCAACTCCCCCTGCCTAAATCCCGTCCAGAGCGCAAGCTGAATCATCGGACGAAGCCACAAAGGGTAAAGCGAGCAGCTTTCAAGCAGAGCGCGCTCCTCGTCTTCGGAGAGACGACGGGGCGCGCGCTCCTCCGTGTGGAGTCGTCGCACTTTTGCGCACGGGTTCTCGCGTATAAGCTTGTGCTCAACGGCGAGAGCGAGGATGCGCGACAGAGAGGCCATCTCCGAATTGACCGTATAAGGCGAGCGCGGTCGCCCCCGTCTGGTTTCACAATTTGCGCGTTTGAGCTTGAAGCCCTCGACGCTCAGTTGAGAAATCTGACCAAGCAGACGGCCCTCGAAGTGTTTGCACAGCAGGGCCGCGTGCAGCCGGTCGTGCTGGGAGTCCCTGTGATGACGTTCGGCCCAAGGCAGATAGACCTCCCGGACAAAGGATGAGAAGAGTCTTTTCTTGGCCGACACGCCGTACACGCCTTCATGCACGTCCTCGCGCGCCCGTCTTTCGGCCTCTTCAGCCTGCCGTCTGGTGCGGGCCGTCTTGACGGTCTCTTTGTAGGTTGTGCCGTCGATCTCGAACTTGAAGTAGTAGCTGCCCATGCGGATTTTGCCTGTCTTTTTGTCGCGGTACTTTCTCCTGTAAACCGGCATGTTGTTCGTGCCTCCTTTGGGTGATCGGTTGCAGCCCGCCACACTTCTCATGGAAGCGGGGCGCATGTTACCACTCACCCGGCGAGTTTCAACCTCTGTCTTTTGCTTTCCCTGTCGGCCCACGCGTCGATGTCCGCGCGGCGCGTGCGCGGGTCTGAACCGGCGTATCGTTCGGGAAAGGGGTTGTCGGTAGAAGCGCGTGCGGCCCACTCCGCGATGCTGCGTTCTGAGACTCCCAAATACTTGGCCGCTTCTTTGCGCGTCAGATAGGTCTTATGAGAGAGCAGGGCGTGCTCGGCTATTTCGCACCGGGTGCGCTCGTCGATGAGGTCGGCGGCGGAGGCCGCGCGCACAGACTTTGCCGCACGCTGTAGCGTCTCTTCGGCGATTCGTCGCATGCGCTCGTCGAGCGAGGCGAGCAGGGCGGACAAGGGTTCTTGCAGGTCGGCGCTCATGCCGCATCCTCCGTCTTATTTGTGGCCTTCTGGCCTTCTATGCGCGAAGGCTCCGAGTCGAGGCAGGCGCGCAAATTTCGTTTCGCGCCTTCGACAAGAGCGACCGCGCGCGGCTCAAACTCTTCCGAGCGCGCAAGTTCTGCGGCCAATCTCAATTCAAACAGGGCGCGCTTCAATAGTTGGCGGAAGCGTGTGCGTGCGGTGGCGCGGCTCATCATTCAGTCCTCAACGACGAAAGAATCGAGCGGGATAAGTTTGCTGCTCCGGTGAAATCCGTTGCCGTTTGGCGAAACTCCGGCGTTAGCGTGTAACTGCAACTCCGATAAGGGTTTCACGGTTTCGACACAATTTGTGCAGTTGTGCAAGTACATATATGGGGTTGCACAACTTGCACAAACCTCAGGAAGCTCCCACCAGCCCTGTCTCAGCCGCACGGCTTTGCCCAAATTGGCGAGACGGTTCAGGCACTCCATCACCGTCCGCTTCTTCACCTTGCCCGTCAGAGAGTCGATGATGTCGCCGGTCGCAACCTCACGCCCCCGCGCATCAAGGCGCTCCATTGCTTCGAGCACCAGATCGTCATTCGTGACGGCCTTTGCCGGTGTCTCGTCCGTTGTTGAAAACCACCGGCTTTGCCGGTCGAGACGCAGCACGCGCTCATAGTTGCCGCCGTTTTTGCGCTTGCCGCAGGTGAGCGTCACCCGCTCTTGATCCTGTGCGTCTGCATCGAGATTGAAGATTGATGTAGAAAAGTCGCCACACGCTGAAGCCCCGCGCCCCCTGTGCGCCTGCTCGCGCGTCGCGCCCTCTTCGGCTTTCGCCTTCCCGACGTGGTGAACGAGAATGATTAGACAGTTGAGCTTGCGCGCAAGCCGGACGAGCGGCTTCATCACCGAGTTAGCAACTTCAGCATTATCGTTTTCGTTGCGCAGAGAGAAAGCAGCAGATACGGTGTCGATGATGATTACGTCCACCCCGCCCGCGCGCTCTATGTCTCTTTCGAGCGTCCGCAGGTGGCGAGAGAGAGAAAGCGGTTCGCCGTCGAGCAGAGGCGCATGCGTCGGATGAAAGTTTGCCTTGAGAGACTCTATCTCGTAGCTTGTAAAGTCGCGTGTCATCACGGCGATGTCGTTTTGAAACCAGCCGCCCGAACCCTCGAAGTTCAAAAGCAGGACGCGCCGCGCTTCGCCCCGCTCGACGACTGGAAAGAACGAGCAGCCGACAGCGAGCGAAAGCGCAGAGTTGCGAATAAGCGTGCTCTTGCCGTGATTGGTGACAGACTGGACGAGCGCCAATTCGCCGCGCCGGGCGTGGAAGGCAATCTCTTCGCCGTCGTCGAAACTGGCGCGCATAAACTCGGCAAACGAAGCAACGAGCGACGGGCGGGGTGCGTAAAAGCAAGCATGCTCCTCTTCGAGCGAGGCGACGGCTTCTCTCAAAGTGTTGAGCACGGCTGCCGGGTCGTCGCCGCTCTCAAGCGCAGAGCTTGAAATGTTATTCGCAACTTTGGCGATGCGACGCAGCAGAGAGGTTTCACGCACAAGCCGCACGTAAGGCGCAAGACTCGTCACAAGTGGCATGCCGAACGTGAGATCGGAGACGTATGCGAGTCCGCCAACTGTCTCGACCGCCCGCTCACGTCGTAACTCTTCGCCGAGCAGGATCGGATTGATCTCAACGTCTCGACTCTGAAGCGCAAGCATGGCGCGGAAGATGAGTTGATGAGCGCGGATGTAGAAATCGCCTGCCTTTAGCGACTCCGCCGCTTCACTCGCAAGCGAAGGGTCGAGGATGATTGCGCCGAGGATGGCGCGCTCGGCTTCCGCGCTATGCGGTAGCGGACGCTCTAAAATTTGCGAGGTTGCAGCTTCGCTCATGCGCGCCCACCTTGCGCCCCGAGCGCGTGGCGCAGGCGGTCGTTATCAGCGACGAGTTGAGCGTTGAGTTGTTCGAGACGCGAGATGTGCGCGTCGCAGCCAGCACAGGCGCAGCGACGAGCGCGAGCAGATTTGTTTCGAGACGAATGTTTGAGAATCTTGTCGCGCAGAGGGCGCGGTGCTAATATTTGCTTCACGTTCAGCCACCTCTCTTTCCATCAACTGCCCGGCCTGTCAGCCGGTTTTCTGTAAAAAGTTTGAGCCGCAGTTCGGAAGAGACGACTTCCGAACTGCGGCTCAACTTTATTCACACAAACGCTGATTGGATACCCCAACGAACGATTGAGATCGATGGGGATAATATCCCCGGTAAATGATTTATTGGGGATAGGAACTCAATGTTTACGCGGTTTTTATTGCGTAGCGGCGTGAGGGCGCGGACGACGACGAGACTCTAAAGTCGAAATAATTTTTTCTATCGGGACACCGTCCTTAAGTTGGTCAACCACAGCCTTAACAAGTGGTTTGAATGGGCGACCTTCATCAGGAAATATTTCTTTCAAGCGGCAAACAGCAAACCATGCGTTCAACTTTTTGTTTAGCTCGTGGTAGTCCTTTTCAGAACTATCGTTGTCGATGCTGAGATATGGCATCAGCGTCATTTGAGTTATTGAAGCGAGTTGTGATTCATAAAGCAGGCCATTATCTTTTATCCATCCCCACTTCAACGCAATTGCCTCTATCACTTCGGCTGTTCGCATCGACGCAACTTTTTGTCTGCCTGCTGATCCATGTGCTTCATTCTTCTGCCCGTTGCCGTTCGCACCCTTCGCTGCTTGCCATGCCCTACTTAATCGAGTGCGTTTTTCTTGGCGTAGGCACACGGTACAAAAGAACGGCTGCGCATCCTGATTACTCTTGTCAACCCTCTTTTGCTCCATACCACCGCAGGTGGAGTAATTCGGGCAGTAAACTAACGCTCGGTTCTTATTATGCGGAGCGTCATAATCAATTTTCGCACCGAATGGGTTTATATATATTCCTGTTAACGTTCTGCGTTTACCGGGAATACCGAACCTCTCTACGCAGTCGGAACACAACCCATGCCAAGATGCATTCTTGATGCTCTGTTTGTGAATAAAGCTAAAATGCCCGCACCTGTAACAGGATATGAGAAAACGCCAGTTAGAGTCTTCGGGGTCGCGCCATGCCTCGTAAACAATAGTCCCCGATTTGTGTTTCCACTCTTTTAGG
>CBDUCU010000214.1:0-6571 GCA_965365725.1 uncultured bacterium
GAGCACCGCCAATCTCAATTCATCGCTGCGACCCGGAAATATCGGATCCGGCACGACGCGCACAGGCAATTTCGACACGGCCTTTGCCTTTTTGCTCGGGCGTGTGGCGTCCATCACCACCAATTTCAACTACGATCCTTCGGGCAAAGCGCTCCCGCTCGGCACGGGGAATCGTCGTAATTGGCGCTACGATGAATGGGAGTTTTACGGACAGGATAGCTGGAGGGCGCGCAATGATCTGACGATCACTTACGGCGTGCGCTGGCATTTCTATCCTGCGCCGTACGAAGTCAACGGATTGCAGTCGATCCAGAACGTGGATTACGAGACGCTTATCAACCGTCGTATCGCCAACGCTGCGGCGGGCATCAGCGGCCAGGCCTCAGAACCCCTCCTGTCATACGATCTGGGCGGCAAAGGCAACAACGCACGCCCCTTCTATGAGAATGAGTGGAACAACTTCGGCCCGCGTCTGAGCTTTGCCTGGAATCCTTCATTTAAGGACGGCTTCCTGGGTCGTCTCTTCGGCGACCGCAAGATGGTCATACGCGGCGGCGGCTCGATCACCTACGACCGTCCGGGCGGCGGCATCACGTTCCTACAGGATCAGTCCACTTATCTTTTCGACACTTCCGTAACGACCGACTTCGGCTCGACGAATCCGCGTACGGCTCTGCTTAACGATCCGCGTTTCGCAGGGATCGGTACGCTGCCGATTCAAAATGTCGCGCCAGGTGTCACGCGTCCGTTTACGCCTTTTGTCGATGAAGGTCACGCGTTTGGAACGGAAGATGGCGCGACCAACTACGCGGTCGATCCAAACTTTAAGGTTCCTTACTCGTTCCAGTACAGCCTCGGCTTCCAGCGCGAGCTGCCCGGCAACTTCCTCCTCGACATGGCCTACGTCGGGCGGCAGGGCCGTCAACTCTTTACGCTGGCCGATGCCGGTCAGATTCTGGATTTCAAAGACCCCGCGTCGGGTCAATTCATGCTCGGCGCATTCAACAACCTGCAGGCGCAGGTCAATGCCGGCGGCGCAATCACCCCGCAGAAATGGATCGAGAATCAGGTCGGTGCAGCCGTCCTTTCAAACTACGGCGCAGGCTGCAACGCATTCGGTCTTGGAGCTAACTGCACGGAACTCGTCGCCAACTTCCAGCATGATCTCGTCGCGCTCGGAGGCACAGCCGACCTCGTTCAACAGCTCTACCGAGTCGGACTGCTCAATCCGAACGTGGGTCTCAGCTCGCAGTTTGCGACCAACGCATATGTGACGAACCTTGGTTCTTCGAGCTACAACGGCATGCTCGTCAGCCTTCGCCGTCGCTTCTCGCAAGGGCTTCAGTTCGATGTCAACTACACCTGGTCGCACTCAATCGACAACCAGTCCACCGTCTTTAACACCGTTACGTCGGGCGGTCTGGTTTGCGATGTCACCAATCTGCGACTCTGCCGCGCGGATGCCGACTTCGACATCCGTCACCTCTTCAACGCCAACTATGTCTATGAGCTTCCGTTCGGTCGCGGAAAAGCCTTCTGGTCGGAAGCGCCCGGTTGGGTCAACGCCATCGTCGGCGGCTGGACGTTCTCAGGCATCTTCACTGCACGCAGTGGCTTGCCCTTCAGTCTTGCCACCGCCGTCTGGCCGAGGACGTTTATCTACAACGGCGCAAACGGCATCCCCGCCGTCGTCGATGGCAACATCGACGCACTGCGTGTCAACATCAACGAAACGAGCGACGGGAGAATCCAGTTCTTCGCCGACCCGGAAGCGGCCCGTAACGCCGTGCGCTATCCGCGACACGGCGAGGTCGGCAGCCGCAACGCTCTGCGCGGGCCCGGCTTCTGGAATCTGGACACAGCCGTCATGAAGAACTTCCGGTTGCCCTGGTCTGAGACGCAAAGGCTGCAAATTCGTTGGGAGGCTTACAACGCCCTCAACCATCACAGCTTCGGGTTGCCGGCGAGCACCGACATCGGCTCGACCACGTTCGGGCAGATTACGGGTTCAGCCAGCACTGCGCGCGTCATGCAGTTCGGCATCCGCTACGACTTCTAATCAGCTCGCACAAAGAGGTAAGTTACTTAGGCCCCTGAAATTTTTCAGGGGCCTTTTTTTGTCTCTTGATAACTTAAGACTACTACGCGAGGGCTGATACGGCAGACGTTTTAACGCAACGCCATCTCCGCCGTGTGAACGCGGTCAGTTCCCGTCCATGAAAAGATGATTTTGTCTCGGACGCGCGCCATGCGCGGAAAACCGCTTGAGCGCGCCGCACCTGATGGAGCAACTGTGATCGAATCAGCACGCGTGCCGTCAGCTCTTACGCGGCGCGCGCGCACTTCGGCCCCCGCCTTCGTCCGCTCAATCCAACTGACAAGTGCGCTGCCGTCTTCGAGCATCATGACGGCGACGCGCCCAACCGGGTCGCCGTCGTCAATCTCAATGGGAGTTGAGAATGTTGCGCCCGCATCTTCAGAGAAGACGAGCCTGACGCGCGGACTGTTTTTGTCTCCCATCGTAAACCACGCGACGGCGACGCGGCGCGCAGAGGCTGCGACCGAAGGCCCGTTGACAGGGCAACCGTCGATGCGCCAGTTGTCTGCATGAATCGTTTGCGGCTGCGTCCAACGCCCTTTGCGCAGACGTACGATCGAGATGTCGCGTATCTCTTCGTTTGTGCGGTCGCGATAGACGACGACAGGGCCTTCCGAAGTCAGCGCCGCAGAAGTCTGACAGCATTCGCAGACGCGCGCGTCAACAAGCGTCTCGTTTTCAATCTTGAACGTTTTGCTGTTGCCTCGAATCGTCGCGTAGCGAAGCGTCATCTGTCCGTGACCGCCTGAATCGTGATCGCCGCCATGTCCGTCTGCCTTTGTCTCGCGTCCGTCGAGCCAGACCGTCCCCAGCCCGCCGCCCGCCGCCGGAAACATCGAGACAAAGCCGTGCTCGGTCTTTGTTCGGTCGCGGTGCGGCGTGATGGGCGCGCTCCAGCTTTTTCCGCCATCGAACGAGCGCGCGATGCGCACGTCGTAGGCGTAAGTGGCGGGCCCGCTTTTGACGAGCCAGTGTGCGGCGAGCGAGCCGTCGGGGAGCGCCATGATGGAAGGGAAGTCGGCCCAATTGACAAACCAATCTTCGCCTTCGGCAATCGTTCGCGCCATCGACCAAGCCTTTCCCTCGCGCACGGCGAAGCGCAATGCCGCGCGCCCCTTCGACAGTCTTTCAATCCAGCTCAGATAGACGCGCCCGCGCGCGTCGGTCATTAAATTCGACTGCCCGCTACCTGTCGCGGCGGGTGACGGCAGTTCATGCACGACCTGCGCCCACATGTTGCAGGTCATCGATAAAACAAACGCCGCGCACGTCAAACATTTCAATGCCGCACGTGTGTTGAGGATAAATTTGGTCATTTTCAATCTTTATTTTTTAGTTGGGTGCAAAGACAAGGTAAGAGACGCTCTTAAATACACCGGCGCGCCGCCTTTGAGCAAGAAAGCGTTAAAGCGCGAATGGCGTTAAATAAACCACAGGGCGTGGAAAAACGGCGTGATTGCACGTTTCTCGAAAGGGAGAGTCTCTTTGAGTATTTTCTCAATGCGAGGCCGTCATGCTTCGCTTTCAGGTAACGAACACGGGAGGGTTTGAATGAACGAGCAGATCATCATCTTTTTAATCGGCGCGAGCTTGGCGCTTGTTGCATCCAGAGCGCGCCGGGCTGCTGTAAGACGTTAAAGCCACGCAGGCGCGCATCAAAAACGGGTCTCATGCATCGGGCATTGGGCCGAGACATTTTAAGAAATCACGACGGAAACTTGTTGAGGCGCGCTAAGGTTTTGTTATAACCTCTTTTTCGCTAGAGTGCCTTCCGCCAAAACTTCGAGGAGTAGGACATGCTTTCACGCAAGCGTCTATCAATCATCGCGCTTCTGCCGCTCGCGCTGGCCCTTTCGGCCGTCAGCGTCGCGGCGCAAAAAGTTCGCCCCACGCCTGAGCCGCCTCGCCCGCCGACCATCTCGCTCGACGCAGATACACAGGTCGTCACCGTCTGTCCCGACAACGAATCGATGGCCGCCACACAGGTGCGCCTGAGAGCGCGCGCAAGCAGCCCTGATGGAAACGCGCTTCGCTATCGCTGGACTGTCAGCGGCGGTCGCGTCACGGGCGACGGCCCCGATGTTGTCTGGGATCTTTCCAACGCGCGTCCGGGCACTTACACGGCCCGCATCGACGTTGAAAGCGGCCCGTCAGGAGACCCGCTCTGCAACGCTTTTACAACCGTGCCTGTGATCGTGCGCGCATGCCCGCCGCCGCGCCCTTTCTGTCCGAACGTCTCGATCTACTGTCCGGACACGGTGACGCTGGGGCAACCCGTCACCTTTACGGCAAACGCTTCGGGCGGCACCCCCGGCGTGACGGCGACTTATCGCTGGACGGTTTCGGCTGGCTCAATCACATCGGGGCAGGGAACGCCATCCATCACTGTCGATACGACAGGTCTAGGCGGTCAGGCCATCACGGCAAAGGTCGAGGTGCTCGGCTACGAGATGGATTGCAGCGCGTCGTGCACGGCGCAGGTTCCGCAGCCGCCGCGTCGGAAATCCTTTGACGAATTCGGCAACATCGCACGCGACGACGAAAAAGCGCGTCTCGATCTGTTTGCCATCCAACTTCAAAACGAGCCGGGCGCACGCGGCTACATCGTCGTCTATCCCGGAGCGCGTTCTCGTCCAAACGAAGCTCAACGCCGCGCCGATCGCGCGCGCGAGTATCTGGTCAATACGCGCGGCATGGAAGCAAGCCGCATCATTACGACCGTCGGCCCGACGCGCGATGCCTTCACCGTGCAGCTTTGGATTGTCCCTGCCGGTGCCGAACCTCCAGAGGTTAGATAGCAGCGCGGAACGCTTTACAAATGACGACGATTCGCAGTGAGTGAATTAAGAGGGCGCGTCTTTTAATGAAAGATGCGCCCTCTCATTTTGTCTTGCAAACTCTCAGCCATCAGAGCTTGAAAGCGGAGACCGGCTGATGTTATTGTTCGCCCACGTCCGAGAAATTCCCTTCGGGTAATTTTCAGACGAGACGGGTCAACAGCGTAGCGAGGGCGCTGTTGACCCGTTGTTTTTTTACTCTTCCTTGTTGAGCGTAAAGCAATTCTGGGGGCGCGAAAGCGCAACGACCTCAAAAGTTGAAACGCAGACCCGTCTCGACGCGGCGACCGGGCAGCGCGGCGGTCGCCTGACCGAAGAAGGGCGAAGTTTGAACGCCCACGAAGCTTGTCAAATTTGCGTGGTTGATAAGATTGAAGACCTGCGCATAGAGTTCGAGTCGAAACCTCTTATTGTTTACGCCGGGAAAGGACGGCCCTGCGCCGTCGCCGCCGATCCGCACAACCATTGGCCCGGCCATCGCTCCTGCGGGACGCTCGCCGCCAAACCCAACGCTCCACGAAAGCCGCGCGCCGACATCCCAACGCGCCGCCCCGCGCGCGCTGTTGCGCGCCACATCCGCAGGACGGTCGTTGCTGACAGTGTCGCCGTTGTCGTCAAACCCGGTCGTGATGTTGTAAGGCAGCGCAGAGTTGGCGCTCAAGCTCAGGCCGAGCGAGAACCCTCGATAGAGCTTGCGGTTGAGCATCGCTGAGAAAAAGTGGCGCATGTCGTTGGACGACGGCCCCCATTCGTTGCGCAGATTAAAATTGTCTGCCGGGAGCGAGAGCGGCCCAGACGTGTCCGACATGTTGCGCGAATAGGCGTACATGACCGACCAGAAGAGACCGCTTTTAATCATCGCGGGCATCAGGTGGAAAGAGAGACGGTGCGAGGTCGAGCGAGCCGTAGATTCAATCTGCGTGACGTTGCCGAGCGTCGGGTCTGGGCGACCCGTCCCGTCAAAGGGTGCGTTGATGTTGCGTCCGCGCAGAAGATTAAAGCCGCGCTCGAAGCGGTAATCCGTGCCGAGCCGGAGCTTTGGCGAAAGACGCATGTCGATGCCAATCGATGTCATCAAGACCGAAGGCATGCGAAGCTCAGGATCAAACTGAATCCTGCTTGGCGGAAGCGCCGTGCCCGACGCGCCGCCGAGCGGGTCTTCAAAATCGGGATTGCGCACGACGAGATCGCGCTGACGTAGGCCGTCAACACGCAGCGTCTGCTCGTAAGTGTTTGACTCGAACCAGTCGTAGAAAAGCCCTGCGCCCGCGCGTACGGTGAGACTGCCGGATTTTAAGGGTGTCCACGCCAGACCGACGCGCGGCGCAAAGTTGTTGCGGTCTGATAGATTTGTTTGCAGCTCGTGTCGCACGCCGTAGCTGAGCATGAGATCTTTGCGCACGCGCCAATCGTCTTGCCAGTACCATGCAAACTGATATTGCGAGAATGAGAGCTGCGGGTCGCCGGAGCGTTGTGAAAAGGTCGTCGGCCTGCGCGCGCGGAAGGCTTCAAGGCTTGAGAATGTGTATGTGCCGAATGGGTTAAAAGTTTCGTCGCTTTTGTAGCTTCCGGCTTCAAACTGAATCCCGGCGCGCATCGAATGGCTCTCGGTGGAGAAGTCGAGATTGTCGGCCAG
>CBDUCU010000215.1:0-6571 GCA_965365725.1 uncultured bacterium
GGGGCTTCGTACGAGCCGCGAAACGCGACGACCGCGCCGACGCGCCCGCCGTCGAAACTAACGTTTGTCCGTCGCCCTTGCGACTCGCGCGCCAAAACGATCTCGCTCGCGCAATACTTTCCCTCGCCCCCGCTCTTCCCCAGAGGGAACTTTGGCGGCGCGCTTTGCGCTAAAATCGCATCGAGCAACGCGTTCATAAATTCTTCATTCAACACCACGACGACTTCGCCCGCCGGTCTCGCCATTTTAGAGTGCGTCGTCGCAACACTGTCTTTGGCCCGCGCCGCGACCGGAGCGCACCATAGCGCAGACGACACAACCAGCGTGAGGATGAAAAATTTTCTTCTCGACAATAGATTCATTTCTTCTCCTGAACAGGTGCGAAACGCCGCTCGCCTCTCAATGTAGATGCTTCTATTCAATCAATGTAGATGCTTCTATCCAAATTTTCCTGGCGCAGAAATTTGTCATTGAAAGATTGACATTTGATTTTAGATTCCGCTACGCACGATGTCGTGAAGCCGCACGATGCCGACCGCGCGGCGCGCTTCATCAACGACGGGAAGGATTGAAATTTGCGAAGGGCGGTCTTCCATCAGACGCAGCGCCGAGTGTGCGAGCGCATCGGGCGTTGTGACGACGGGGTCGCGCGTCATGATTGCCTCGCAGGTCAAAGTCTCAAGGTCTGCAAGGCGGCCCTTTTGCAGCGTGCGCCTGACGTCTCCGTCCGTGATGATGCCGAGCAGAAGGCCGCCATCGCCAACGACGTTGACCGCGCCCAAGCCTCCGCGACCGATTTCGCTGACGGCTTCGAGCAGCGTGGCGGCGGGCGAAACGCTCGGACACTCTTCGCCGCCGTGCATCAGGTCGCAGACGCGAAGGGTGAGACGCTTGCCGAGACGACCGCCCGGATGATTGAGCGCGAAATCTTCGGGCGTGAGCCGCTTGACGCGCATGAGCGTCATGGCGAGCGCGTCGCCGATGGCGAGCGCAACGGTCGTACTCGTTGTCGGCGCAAGATTGAGCGGGCACGCCTCCTTCTCAACCGATGCATCGAGCGACACATCGGCGCGGCGCGCAAGCGTCGAGCGGAGGTTGCCGACGATGGCCACAATCGGAACTCTCTTTTGTTGTAGATAAGGCAGAATTTCTATAACTTCCGCCGTCTCGCCGCTATTGCTCAACATGACGACCACGTCGTCGCCAGTCACCATGCCGATGCCGCCGTGCAGCGCGTCGGAAGGCGGCAGGTGAACCGCGACCGTCCCAGTGCTTGTCATAGTAGCCGCAATCTTTTGCGCAATCTGGCCCGACTTGCCAACGCCGACTAAAACGACTTTGCCGCGACACGCGGCGAGCAATTCAATGGCGCGCTCGACTTCTCTTTCATCAAGACGCGCCGCCGCACGCAAAATCGCTTCGGCCTCCATGCGGAGCAGCTCCGCGACCTGCTCGAAAAAGGTTTGTTCCATCGAAGTGTTTGGCTGCATGAGTTTTCGACTCGAGACGGAAAGCATACGACGCGTGCGCGGACAAGGACAAACGGAGAATCTTTGCACGCCAGGTTAAGGCGGCGTTTGTGTTCATATCGAATTCATAATTTATTCAACTCGCAGATAGACAAGCTTTAGACGTTCGACTATATTTCCGCTTCCCTAATTTTTTCGGAAACTCTACAAACGGAGATGCTCAACCGATGGCACGCTTTAGCTTTCTTCCGAAAGAAGAGCAGTATTTCGCCCTCCTCAAACAGATGACCTCTTACATCTACGACGCGGCGCGCGGACTCGTCGCGCTCGTCTCAGATCAAGGCGCGGCCTACGCCTCGCACGCGCGCCAGATCAAGACAATCGAGGATTCATGCGACGAGCTGATTCACTCCATCGTCACCAAGCTCAACAAATCCTTTATCACGCCCTTTGACCGCGAAGACATCTACCTGCTCGCCGGCGCGCTTGACGACGTAGTCGATTTTATCGACGACTCGGCCCGCGCGATGGTCATGTACAACGTCAACGAGAGCACGCAGCATGCGCGCGATTTCGCCGACGTGATTCAGCGCATGGCCGTGCAGCTGCATGAGGCGGTCTCCGCGCTCGGCAACCCGACCGATATCGCACCGCGTCTTGTCGAATTGCATCGTCTTGAAAATGAAGGCGACGACATCTATCACACGGCCATCGCCGAGCTGTTTCGTAATAATCCCGACCCGCTCACCGTCATCAAGTGGAAAGAGATTTACGAAAAGATGGAATCTGCCATCGACCGCTGCGAGCGCGTCGCCAACATCATCGAAAGCGTCATCATCAAGCACGCATGAAAGGAAGGCAGGAGTGATAGGTGTTGAGTGTTGAGTCTTGAGTTAGAACAAACTGCTTCTACTCAACACTCCTCACTCATCACTCATCACTTATCTTATGGAGCCGACACTCGTCTTCGTCATCGTCATCATCCTCGTCGCGCTTGTTTTCGATTACATCAATGGTTTTCATGATGCGGCCAATTCAATTGCGACGATTGTCTCGACGCGCGTGCTCTCGCCCGGAGCAGCAGTTGTTTGGGCCGCCTTTTTTAACTTTATCGCCTTTCTTGTGTTGGGCGAGGCTGTGGCCAAGACCATCGGCAAGGACATGGTTGACATCAAGGCCATCCCCGCCGACTGGCAGCTCTGGGTCATGCTGTGTGGTTTGATCGGGGCAATCGTCTGGAATCTCATCACGTGGTATTACGGCATCCCTTCAAGCTCGTCGCATGCGCTCGTCGGTGGTTATGCGGGCGCAGCCGTCGCGGCTTATAGCGGCTTCGGAGTGATTTTGCCGAGCGGTTGGACAAAGACCGTCATCTTTATCTTTCTTTCGCCGCTTATCGGAATGCTGCTCGGCTTCTTCAACATGATCGTCGTGTCGTGGATATTCCGTAGCTGGTCGGTCGGCGCGGTGGACAAATTCTTTCGCAAGGGCCAGCTCGTCTCCGCCGCGCTCTTTAGTCTCGGACACGGCGGCAACGACGCGCAAAAGACGATGGGCATCATTGCCGGCGTGCTCGTCGCCTCGAACCTCGATGCTACGGCGACCAAAGACATTCCGATGTGGGTTGTGCTCACCTGCCACGCAGCCATCGGATTGGGCACGCTCTCAGGCGGATGGCGCATCGTCCACACGATGGGTTCGCGCATCACAAAGCTCAAACCGGTCGGCGGCTTCAGCGCCGAAACGGCTGCCGCGATGGCAATCATCGGCGTGACCTACGGCGGCATTCCGGTCTCGACAACGCACACCATCACGGGCGCAATCGTCGGCGTGGGCGCGACGCGTCGGCTCTCCGCCGTCAAGTGGGGCGTGGCTGGCCGCATCGTCTGGGCATGGATTCTGACGATTCCCGCATCGGCTGCCATTGCTGCGCTTTCGTTCTACCTTTACCGGCTCTTAAGTCTCTGGATGTAGGGCGCAATAAATGTTGTTCTCTCAAACCGGCACACGCTTTGCCGCGTGTTGAGAGGTTGCACGCATCTGCGGCGCGAAACAGTACGCATACGAGAGGAGACGGAAACTATGTCAGAAGAGGCGACGGGCACGCGAGTGATACCGGAAAATCAGGTGGTCGGCGATAAGACCGATTCAACCGTCACCAACCAGCATCCGCCACGCGCAGGACAGGGTGAAGTTGTGCAGAACGAAGGCCCGGAGTCGAAGGTCGCAGGTCAGGACATGGGACAATTGACCGAGCGCGACAAAGAGCGACTCGAAACAGGCAAATAACTTTTCATCAAAAACGTTGAAGGCGGATGAGAGACACGCTGACCCTCATCCGCCTTCAACGTTTTTCTATTTCAAGACAGTTACTCTTTGCCTATCGCCTGAGCCTCGCCCGTTCGCTCCCAGAAGAAGGGCGTGCGTCGTCGCTGCTGCGGATAGACCTCGTCCATGCTGCGCGCGTCGTAGAGCACGCCGTTTGCCATCACAAACGAAATGGCTTCGCTGTTCTGTATGTTTTGAAGCGGGCTGCGATCCATGACGACGAGGTCTGCGAGCTTGCCCGGCTCGATTGAGCCGAGGTCGCCGTCAAGACCGAGATACCGCGCGCCGTCGAGCGTAGCGGCGCGGATGGCTTCGAGCGGCGTAAGCCCGCCCTGTTGCAGCATCCACAATTCCCAGTGCGCGCCCAAACCCTGCAACTGTCCGTGCGCGCCGAGCTGCGCGCGCCCGCCTGCGCGGACAAAATCCCTGACCGCCTTCGCCAGCTCGAAGTGATAAAAATCTTCATCCGGCACCATCATGCGTCGGCGCGAGCGCTCGTCGAGGACGCGGCGCGGCGTAAATTTGAGAAGCCTTTCATTCTCATAGACGTTTGTCTTCTGATACCAGTAGTTTTCGCCCCACACGCCGCCGTAGCCGACAATCAAAGTCGGCGTGTAGCCCGCGCCGCTTCGGGCAAAAAGTGTGAGCGCGTCCTTGTACATCGGGGCGACGGGGATGGCGTGCTCGATCCCTGTGTGGCCGTCGATGACGTGGCCCATGTTGAAGTAATAGGTCGAGCCGCCTTCGGGCACGACCATCATCTTCAATTCGCGTGCTGCTTTGATGATGCGTTGACGCTGGTCGCGGCGCGGCTGGTTGTAGCTCTTGACCGAAAACGCGCCGACCGCCTTGAGCCGCGAGAGATGCGCGCGCGCGTCCTCGTAGTTGTTGACTACCGCCTTCTCAGGATTCTCTGCGCCGTAGAGGATATAGCCGGTCGAGAAGATGCGCGGCCCCGTCATCTCGCCCGATTTGACCATCTCGGACTGAGCAAAGACCATCTGTGTCGAGGCCGAAGGGTCGTGCGTAGTCGTCACGCCGTAGGCGAGATTCGCATAGTAGGGCCACTGCTTTTCCGGATTTACGTCGAGCGCGTTGTAGCCCATGTGGGCATGTACGTCCACGATGCCCGGCATGATGGTCTTGCCGCGCATGTCGATCTGTTTTGCGCCCGCAGGGATGTCAACACGCGCGCCGACCGCCGCGATGCGGTTGTCTTTGATGAGAATTGTGCCGCGCTCGATGACTTCGTCGCCGCGCATTGTGATAATGCGCGCGTTGGTCAGCGCAACCGTCCCGCGCGGGCGCGCAGTCTCGAACTCGAAGCCGATGCGCGTGCGTTTCGGTTCAGCAGGTTTCTCATCTTTGGCAAGCTGGCGGAGAATCTGATCGAGATTTTGCTCGTAGAAATTTTCGCCGAGCGTCCATTGAACCGCTTTGCTGTCGAGCGACCAGGTCAGCCAATCGCCCGACTCTTTGTGAATCGGCTTGACGGGAACGATGGTTTCCGACGAGCTCAGCTTGAGAGTTTTTCCGGCCTTTGGAAACGGCGCGACGTAGAGCTTGTGCAGCTCTTTGAAGGCAACGAATTGTTGATCGGGCGAAGGGATGATTTCGGTGACGTAGTTGGCTTCGATGTGTCGTTTGAAATCGTCGCCGCCGAGCTTGACGCTTGAGAGATAGGTGATGAACTGCGCGGGCTGCGTCGGCGATTGTTGGCCGCCGCCCGACTCCATAAAGTAGATGCGCTCGCCCGCCGGGTCAAAAGTCAAAACGGGCATCCGCGCGTTCGGCCCGCGACTCTGCACATCCATCACGTAGTTGTGCTTTTGTCCATCCCAATAAGAAATCTCAAACTGCGACTCGCTGGCTAAATCCTCTTCACGATAGACGCTGCCGCGACCCTTGAGATAAGCGATCTTTGTGCCGTCGGGCGAAAAGGCTGGGTTGGCATAGAGGTCGCCGCGCTCCGTGATGCGTCGCGCGTCCGAGCCGTCCGCATTGGCGACCCAGACCGCGCCCTTCTCCGCATCGCTCCAGGTAACAAAAGTTATCTTTGTCCCGTCGGCGCTGAAGTTCGGCGCATACTCACGATAGTTTGTGTTAAGAAAGCGGCGCGGCTCTGCGTTGCTTTCTTTGACATAGAGCTTGCCGAGCGCGCTATAGACGACGCGGTCACCGCTTTTGCGCGCCCAACGCAGAAGCTTCGCCGTGTCGCGCTCGGGCGCAACTTTTTGTGCAAAGCGGACAGGCTCATAAACTTTTTGCGCGACGTGCGCGGTAAAAGGAATCGGTGTGGCCTGTCGCGTGTTGACATCAATCTTGATAAATTTTCCGTTTGACGTGATGACGATTGAGCGTCCGTCAGGAGTCCAACTGTAACCGGGATATGTGCCGAATAAAGCCCACGTCTCTTGCTGATCGCGCGTTAGGTTGTCATAGATCGGCCACTCGCGCCCGGTCTCTATCTCGCGCAGAAAGAGCGTGGTCTTTGTCCCGATGCGGCGGAGAAATGAGAGAAGTTTTCCGTCGGGCGAGACGGCGGGACGAATCGAGCCGCCGGAGCTTCGCGCAAAAGTCGAGCGCCGACCTTTTTGCATGTCGTAGCGGTCGATCCAATAAATGTTTCCATAGACGTTCTTGTTGTAGTCGAAAGCGTCGGATGCGACGAAATAGACGAAGCGGCCTGCAGGATCAACTTCCGGCTCGCCGATGTTGGCCGTCCAGTTTGGCTTTTCCGTTATCTGCACGCCCTTGCCGCCACCCTGTATGTG
>CBDUCU010000216.1:0-6566 GCA_965365725.1 uncultured bacterium
GTGCAGCCAATCTTATCTCGAAGCGCGGCGCGGGCGTGCTTCTGACAAGCGCGCACGACATCGTGCCGGTTGTCAGAAGGATGGTTGAAGATTCGCGCTATTATGCGACGATGCGCGCCGCCACAGCCAGCATGGCAATTCCAGATGCGACGCGCCGCATTGTCGAAGAGATTACATCTCTTATTCCCGCGCCCGTCCTCGGCGAAGAAGAGCCGCTCAGCGTTGTCGAGGCTGGCTCTGTTTGACGGCACTCAGCACTATTTTAAGACCACAGTTGAGCGTCATCGGTTGACGCGCATGCTTCGTTAGGGCTTTAATTCAATTTCCGCTCGATATAAACGCGGCCCGCTTCCTTGTTTAGAAGAAGCGGGCTTTTTAAGGGAGTAAGGCTTTTGAGTCTTCTGCTTGAAGGCAAACGCGCCTTTGTCACCGGCGGCTCGCGCGGCATCGGTGCGGCCATCTGCGAGGTCTTTGCGCGCGAAGGGGCTGACGTGGCCTTTAACTTTCACTCGCGCGAAGATGTGGCCGAAGAGACGCGACAAAAGCTCGAAGCCTACGGTCATCGTGCGCTCTGCTTCAAAGTCTCTATTACCGACCGCGTCGGGATGAAGAAGCTTACGCGCGAGCTTGTCGAGAAGTGGGGCGGCATCGACATTCTTGTCAACAATGCCGCCATCAACCGGGGCGACAATTTCGCTACCACAACCGACCGCGCCTGGGACGAGGTCATCAACACAAACGTCAACGGACTGTTTGCCGTGACGAAACCCATGTACAAACAGATGATTCGTCAGAGGAAGGGGATGATTCTTAATATCACTTCTATCGGCGCAATCCGCGCGCTCCCGACCGCAGTCCATTACGCGACTTCAAAGGCCGCGATGATCGGTTTCACAAAATGTCTCTCGCGCGAGGCCGCGACCTTCGGCGTGAGAGTCAACGCCATCGCCGCAGGCATCTTCGAGACGGAACTTGGTGACGCTCTGCCTGACCGCCTCACGGCCATGCACGACTTCTGGGCTGCAAGCGGACGACGCGGCAAGCCCGAAGAACTGGGCGAGATGGCGGCCTTTTTGGTCAGCGAACGCAACAGTTTTATGAACGGCGAAGTCATCATTGTTGACGGCGGTGCGGTGACATAAGAAGCTATTAGCTATTAGCTATTTGAATTCTGTTTCAATCTCTCGATCTCAAACAGTCAATAGACTTTGCAAAGCGGCCTAAGCTAAAAGCTAACTGCTAAGAGCTATTAGCTTTGTGAAATCGAATTTCATTGTTAAGTCTTTAATTCCCAGCATTTACGGTTGACAGTGCAGGCTTGCGCCGCTATCATCCGCGCAGCTTCGGAGAGCTTCTACAATTCGGGGAGGATGAATGGCGAACACGGCTTTGATCGATAGCTTGAACCGCGTGCTTGGCTTGGAGCTCGCGGGCGTAATTCAGTATATGCAGCACAGCTTTCTTGTGGCTGGGCGAGAGCGAGAGGTTTATCGCTCCTTTTTCCGCGACCAGAGCGAAGAGGCGCACGACCATGCGGAGATGCTCGGCGATAAGATCGTCGCGCTCGGCGGGGTGCCGACAGTTGAACCCGGCGAGATCAGACAGTCAACTGATCTTGCCGAGATGCTCAAGCAGGACTTAGAGCTTGAACGCGCGGCTATGCAAGCTTACATGGAGGCTTGGAAGGCTTGCGGCGACCAGGACTTGCCCACAAAGTTTCTGCTCGAAGAACGTATCGCGCAGGAACAAAAACATGTCGAGGAACTTGAAAAGCTCACCTCCGAGCGGATTGCAAACGTAACTCAAGAAAGAATCACGCTCAGGCAGATCAGCTAAGGAGAAGGAGATCCGAAAACAGAAATGCGGCGCGTGGCCTTGACTAGGCCACGCGCCGCATTTTTTTATTGGCCAAAACCTTAAGCGATGGTCGGGAGTTGTATAACGCGCGCAGAAGTTTTGACTTCGCCCTTATCAGAACGTTTGCGCCGAACTCTGTGGCGCGCGACCGTCAAAGCAAGGTGCAGCTCGTCAAGTTGGTCAGACTCAAGCTTAATGGTCTTGTGACAGCACCAGCCGAGACCCTCGACCCATTTGCAATATTTTAGCGCCACGCTCTCGCCATCCGGTTCAAAGAGAACTTCGACCTTCTGATCGTTGCGAGAAGATTCGACCGAGTAACCAACCGAGATATTTTTGACAGGCACGATCGTCGTGCTCCTTTAGGACAGATATTTATTGAATGTTTCAAGATCGTCAGAGAGGCGAAATTGAAAACCAATTTCATTATGTATAGATGTTGCGAATCTGTCAAGAAGAAAATTTGTCTCTGGTAGAGACCTATTTTCTACGCTGTTTTGCGGGCGAAATTATAGTTTATTAGGGCTTTTCAATTGACCCGTTGTGCTCTAGCGAGGCAAGACGGGATTCGAGAGCGCGTATGGTGCGCTGCATGTCGCTTAGACGGCGAAAGGCGGCGATTGAGCGTAACCATTCGCGGTTATCAAAGGCAGGGATGCCCGAGAGCATTTTGCCATCAGGCACATCGTGGCTGGTCGCGCTTTTTGCCGTCAGCACAACGTCGTCGCCGATGCGCAGATGTCCGGCCACGCCAACTTGTCCGGCGAGGATGACGCGGCGACCGATTTGAGAGCTGCCTGCAAGTCCGACCTGCGCGCAGAGCAGTGAATCCTCACCGACCGTGCAAGAATGTCCGATCTGCACAAGGTTGTCGATCTTCGCGCCGCGCGTAATGACAGTTTCTCCTACCGATGCACAGTCGATAGTCGTACAAGCTCCGATCTCGACATCATCTTCGATGCGCACGCGCCCTGTTTGAGGAATCTTGAGCCAACGACCCTCTTCGTCCCTGGCATAGCCAAAGCCGTCCGAACCGATCACAGCATTATTGTGTATGCGCACGCGTGAGCCGACAATTGTACCCTCGCGTAGAGCGACTCCCGAGTGGATGATGCAATCCGGGCCGACGCTGGCACCTTCGTAAAGCGTTGCGTTTGGAAAGATGCGTACGCCTTCGGCTACCTCGACATGACGACCGATGACAACGCACGCATCGATCCAGACGTTGCTGGCCACGCGCGCCGTCGCATCGATGACGGCGGATGGATGGATAAACGGCTCGAATGAAGGTTCGGGGTGAAAGTGTCTGAGAGCGCGCGTGTATGCAAGATAAGGGTCAAGCGCGCGCAGGACGGCGATATCTTCACGCCCCACTTCGACTGACTCGCCGACAAAGACGGCTGAGGCCGAAGTGGTTTGAAGACGAGGCGTGTAACGTGGATTTGAAAGAAATGTGACATGACCGGGTTGCGCGTCGTTGAGTCCGGATGCGCCCACAATGTCAAGCTCATTATCTATTGCGCCCTCGAGGCGAGCGCCAGTTAGTTTTGCCAATTCCGAGAGTCTCATGTTGAAAGCTTATCGCACAGAGGAAGTTTGAATTTCAAAGGAGAGATTCAGAACACCATTGCCGTTGTTCTGAAAAGATCGCATTGCCTTGAGCGGAATGTGAAGGGGACTGATCGTCCGAGCCTTAACAGCAAGGCTTCGGCATACATTATTGTGCACATTGTATTAGAGCGGCATGAATAACGTTTGACTAAAGCGCTCTTCATTTGTTTCCGAATCTTCCGCGATATTCGCTGCTGTTGATAAAAGCCTTGACCATTTCGGCAGCGATGTAATTGCCGCCAAACTCGTTCAGCTTGCCAAGCCAGAATTTGTAACCGGAGAAATCCGTATCGCGTCCTTCGTTAGGGTTTCTTTTCAAATAGCCAAAATACTGCATCAGGACGAAAGCGCGGTTAAACTCGTTCCTCGCAAAGTCAGCATCTTCGGCAACCGTGCGCAAGGCTTGTGCGCGCGTGATTTGACCCGCACTTAATTTGTTTGTCAGTGTGGCGCGCTCATCCTGTGAAAGCGCCCCATCGGTATTTGTATTCAAAGCTTCGATGAACTGCGCGGCGGACATCGTTTGAGGATAGCGCTCGTTAAAGCGCTGGCGTGCGACAAATTCATCTGCGAAGGCGTTTTTGTTGTTTTCAAGTTGCTGTTCCCAGCCCGTATCGCCGACCCGCACGCCCTGTCCGACTCTCTGCGTGTCGGGCAAAAATTCCTCGCGGCGCAAGGGAACGGGCGTGCCCGGCATGTCGCCATAAGCGGCCTTGTATAGACGATGAACAAGATAGCCCGTCTGTTGAAATTCGATTGAGAGAAAGAACGCGCCGGAGACGTTGATGCGTCTTACTTCGGAGCAAGCAGGGTCTGCCATGCAGGAAGTAATTTGATTTGTCCAAAAACCGAACCCTGCACCGTCAGGCTCGCGGTTGAGAAAATCTCTGTAGTGCTGTTCAACAAAAAAGGGCGCATAGTCGATAAAGACTGGAAGGCCGATTTGCGGGCGCAGGACGAATAGTCCCTGCTCGATGCCGCTCGCGATGACGGTTCCGCTTGCAAAGAATGGATAGTTGCTCCATGTACCGTTAAAGAGAGCCTGATCGTCAACCGGGTACACGTCGAAAAATGCCGTCTCCGTTAGATTCCCGTTGCGGACATTTCGCGCGTCGAGTATGCGCAGGCCGCTTCGATAGTTTGACTCGAAGGCGAAAAGGCCGCGCAAGTAAAGATTATGGTCGATAGAGCCGGTCGCACCTTGAAAGATGGTCTGCACGGATGGCGCGTCAAGGTCTGAGACGTCCCACACAAAAGTCTGATTTTTGGCGAGGCCTCGTTGCTGCTCGTCAAGTTCGTCGTCAAGTAGAAAGCGCGTGTGGTCGTCAGAAAGCCAGCCCTGATGCGTGTAGCCGCTTCCCGTGTAAGGCGTGCGTGAGAGCTGGGCGGGCGTGCCTTTGTTCGTCACGTCGATGATGGTGAGCGTGTCTTCGTTTGCGCTAAAACAGATTTCACGTCCGTGATGTTGTGCGTCGGGCCCGCGATAGATGACGCACTGGGTTTCATGCGTGTAGCCGTCTTCGTTGACGCATCCGGCGAACAAGGGCGCGGAAGGGTTTCTTGCGTCAACGATGTGGAGGCCGCCGCCGCGCGTCTGACTAGCTCCGGCGCAGGTGTCGATGCCGGGCGTGCGATTTGCGCCGGGTCTGCTGCCGGCAACGTATAGATATCCGGTCTCTTCATTGACCGCGATAGTGTGCGCGCTTCCGAAATTGTTGTAGTGTGCGGTCTCTGAAAAGATGATGGGCGGCGAAGCGACGTTGCGGAGTTGTTTGAGGTCAAAGACCTGCAAGCCATGATTCGAGGCTTCGCTGACGACGTAGAGATAATCTCGATAAACTTTCAGACCGCGCCAGAGAGAATCGGCGGCGTGGCCGGGAAGATTGCCGAGATAGAGGGGCTGAGTTGGGTTTGTCACATCAACAAAAGCAACGCCGTTTGAGAGACCGAGCAGCGCATACTCTTTGCCCGTCTGCGAATCGGTCCAGCCCCAAATATCGTTGGCCGTGATGCTCGTCGAGCTAACGCCATCGATGTCTGCAATCGGAAGAAACGAGGCAAGGTCAACTTTATTACAGGGAAACGTGCCGGCCATGCCGCCGGTGCAGGGCGTTGAGCCTATTGCGGCAAGCGGTTGGTTGTTTGGTTGACCGTTTCCGCCGGGGCTGTGGTGTTCGCCCTCATGCGCAAGCGAAGACCAGACGGCAAGGCTGAGGGCGACGAGAAGCGTCGAAGCGACGATCATTCTTCGGATTTTCATGCTTATCACTTTCAGGAAAGACAAATGCCAACAGGAAGGCAAAATCATACCATGCTCGGAAAGATACGAAAGTGAAAATTCTCTGACGATAAAAATTGATAGATTATGAGATTTGGATGATCTAGTCGAAAACGTTTTCAGACCATCGACGCTTGTTAAATTTCTCGTCCGTCCAGAAGTTGCGCAAAAGCTCGATGCGCGATGCAGGCGGCGTTTCGTCTGAATCTGCAGAAGGGATGATCACGCTAACAACATCGTAACGATAAGGTTCGCCTGACAGACCATACATGCGTCGGTAGGCGCGTGCGGCGCGAGAGATTTGTCGCTGTTTGCGCAGATCGACATTGGCTTCAGGCGCGGCGAACCAGTCCGAGCGTCGGGTCTTGACTTCGATAAAGCAGAGGATTGGGCCGTCGTATCCAATGATGTCAATTTCTGCCTGTACGACCGCGCCGGCGCGGTTGCGCCCGACGCTGATCTTAAAATTGGCTGCGACGAGACGATAGCCCTCGCGCAAAAGATGCTCGGCAGCGAGATGCTCGCCCTCTCGCCCGAGCGCGAGATGTGGCGAGAGCGTTTGTGCGTGCTCAAGCGTATCCTCGTTATTACTTAGACGAGCAAGACGACGAAGGCGAGGAATGTAATCCGTGAGGCGCATGCGAGCGAGATTATAAATAACGATGTTGAGAAGCGCGATAAAATTGTTTCGAGCGGATCGTGTAGAGTGGAAAGATTGTGAGAAGCTTCTTGCAGCGCATGAAGGCAGAAGATAAACTCACGCGCGTATTACATTCGAATAATCGATAAACTTAAAACATGACTGAACGAGAAGAGGCGG
>CBDUCU010000217.1:0-6564 GCA_965365725.1 uncultured bacterium
GGTGCGGCGGGCGCGCTGCCCGTGCCCGGAGCGGCTGCCATTGCGGGTGTCGCGGGCGGGCTTGGCAACCGCAAATTTGAGGGCAAGGGTTCAACCGAGCGTTCGAGCGACCTGCGCGCGCGCATCGCCGCACGCGTCGTACAGGTTCTGCCAAACGGCGATCTCGTCATCGAAGCTCACAAGCTTGTCAAGATCAATAAAGAGACGGAACGGCTCGCGTTGCGCGGCGTTGTCCGCCAGCGCGACGTGTCGTCGGACAACTCGGTCCCGACCACAGAGATTGGCGAACTCTTTGTCGAGCTCAATGGCAAGGGAGTTGCTTCGGCAGATAATGCACCGGGCTGGCTTTTCCGGTTGTTTGAAAAAATCACACCGTTTTAAGTGATGAGCAGTAAACGGTCGGCAGCGAGCAGTTTTTGATGAAAATGCGCAAAATTGACGCGATTCAGGACGCAAAGGGACGCGAACGGGCGTTCGGAGGGGTTCGCCGCACGCTTCCGGCCCTTTTCTGCTTGCTGCTTACTGCTTACTGCTTACTGCTTACTACACATGCCCAAAGTGACGAACCATTGACGGTGCGTGTCAAGGACGTGGCCGAAATCGAGGGCGTACGCTCAAACCAGCTGATTGGTTACGGCATCGTCGTCGGACTCAACCGCACGGGCGACCGCGTCCAGCAGAATCTTTATGCGCGGCAGACCTTGCAGAATTTGCTTGAACGGATGGGCATCACCGCCACCGCCGATTCGATGAAGCCTGAGAACATGGCGACCGTGATTGTGACGGCGACGCTCCCGCCGTTTGCGCGTCAAGGCTCAAAGCTCGATGTCACGGTCTCAAGCGTCGGCGACGCGCGCTCTTTGCAGGGCGGCGTGCTTTTGCTCACTCCGCTCAAAGGCGTTGACGGGCAAGTCTATGCCGTTACGCAAGGGCCTGTGTCTGTGGGCGGCATCAGCGCGGGCGACGAAGGCAACAAGGTTGAGATCAATCACCCGACGGTCGGGCGCGTGCCTAATGGCGCGACGGTCGAGCGCGCGGTGGCGACTGAGCTGGCCGCAGGCGGGCGGCTCACGCTCGTACTTCGCCAGGACGATTTCACAACCGCTTCGCGTCTGGGTCGCGCCGTCAATGCAAAATTTGGCGCGGGCACGGCGCGCGCGCAGGACGGGCGCAGCGTCGAGGTCGCGTTGCCTCTCGAATGGGTGGACGACCGGGTGGGCTTTATCGCAGAGCTTGAGAATTTGAAACTCAAGACGGATGTGGTCGCCAAAGTCATCATCAACGAGCGGACGGGAACGATTGTCATGGGACGCGATGTGCGCGTCTCATCGGTCGCCATCTCGCAGGGCGGCGTGACCGTTCGCATCGGCACCGAATACGAAGTGTCGCAGCCGTCCGTGCTGTCAAAGACGGGCGAGACCGTGACCGTTCCGCAGACGACCGTTGAAGTAAAAGAGCGAAAGCCCGAATCGGTCGTGCTCAGAGAAGGCGCAACCGTCGACGAGGTGGTCAGGGGCTTGCGCTCGGTTGGGGTCTCGGCGCGCGACATCATCAGCATCCTTCAGGCGATCAAGGGCGCGGGCGCTTTGGCAGCCGATCTTGAGATGCAGTAGAGAGATTTGATTCATGAGCACGTTGGCACTCGAACGAATCGGCGGCAACGCTCCCGCGCACGATGCACAAACTGTGCAGGAGCGCGAGGCGCGGCGCGCGGCGGCTGAGTTTGAGTCGCTTCTGCTCGCACAGTTGACTTCAGCGCTCAAGCCATCGGGTTCAGACGACGAGGAAGGACTTTTTAGCAGCGGCACGTCGGGCTTCTACGCGCAGATGTTCAACGAGCAGTTTGCAAAGATCATGTCCGAGCAGGGCGGCATCGGTCTGACCGACGCGATTGTCTCGCAGATGGTTCGCAAACAGCCCGGCTCTCATCCGGCGGCGCAGATGGATGCAACCGCACGCGCTCTTTCAGCCGTCCGCGCCATTAAATCCGAAGGCCCGACATCAATTGCTTCAAGCGTCGAAGAGATGATCGACAGAGAAAGCAGCTCTCGCACAAAGACCGACGCTTTCGTCAAAAAATTTCATGCCGACAACGCGCCCGTCCCCGCCGGGATTGATCCGACCAGAGACATCTACCTCGTCTCAGAAGCCAACCCCGAAGACGCGAGCGATAAATCTCTGACGACAAATTTATCGGCGAACGCCGACGTTGCGCCCGTCAACATCGAGTTGTTTCCCTCTTCGACGCGACCGCGCAGGGTCTTTCCCCTGGAACAACATGCGCCTGTCGGAGAACACGCCCCGGCAACGCGCGCACGTTTCGCGGAAGTGCATGAGAGCGTCGCTGGCGAAACCTCGTTTTCCGACAAATCGAGCGAGCCGGTCGTGCTGATGCCGCCGATTGAAGGTCATATCAAATCGAATTTCGGGATGCGGCGCGACCCCTTCAACGGCCAGAGAAAATTTCATGCGGGCGTTGACATTCCCGCGCCGCTCGGCACGCCGGTCGGGGCGGCTGCCGACGGCAAAGTCGTCTTTGCCGGGCGCGACGGCGGCTATGGAAACACTGTCGTCATCGAGCACCGAGACGGTCGGCGCACGCGATATGCGCACGCGCAGAGCCTTTTTGTCCGGGCAGGCGAGAGCGTCGAGGCCGGGCAACCGATTGCCGCCGTCGGCTCGACGGGCCGCTCGACGGGGCCGCACCTTCATTTTGAGGTGATCGAGGGCGGACGGCAAAAAAACCCTTTGAAATCGTTGATTAAAGCTTTCACGCTCGCCCGCCGATAAGCGGGGTAGAATAGTGGCAAACTCGTCTTTGCCATCTTTTTTTGAGGAGCGCGACATGAACAGAATCAACACCGAGGGGATGAAAGAGGCCGGCATCGTCAGGCCGCTGCGCCGTGCGGAGCAATCGAGCGCAACGGAGACGGCACGCGCCGCCGAAGACGGCGCAAAGGCTTCGACCATCGCGCCGGACAGGGTGAAAGTCTCTGATGCGGCGGCAGAGGTCGGCAATCTCCTGGACCGCGTCCGCCAGATGCCGGACGTGCGACCAGAGCGCGTCGAAGCGGCACGCGAAAAGATTGTTTCGGGGAGTTATGAAAGGGATGCAAAACGCATCGCCGACGCAATCCTCGATCAAGAGCGTTGACAGGTAGGCAGATGCGACACGGGACGGGCGAGAGTTTTTAGCAGCTCATCCGTCAACTTCCGACGCGATATCTGGCCCGCCGCGCGTCGAGAGTAAAAACCATGTCGAACGAACTAATACACAGGGCCGCTCAATTGATGCGCGAACAGGCCGATGCCTACGGGCGACTCGAAGCGGCCTGCCAACAGCTCGCCTCTGCACTCGTGCGGGGCGAGCCTTCTGTCATTGAATCGCTTGTTCGCGCGGGCGAAAGCGAGATGCTCAGGATGCGCTCGCGTCTCGTGCAGATTACGCTCTCTCTGACGGCGTTTGCCGATGCGCGCTCGCAGGCCTCTGAGCCGCGCCCCGTCGCCGCAGATGCGCGCGCGGCCTTTGAGTCGGCCTCGAAAAAACTCTTTGAGGCGGCGCGCTCATTTCAAACCATCCAACGGCGCGCTGAGTCGCTCGCACGCGGCGGCTCGACCTTCGCAACGGCCTGCATCGAATTTTGCGGCGTGCCGCCGACCACATATCGCGCACCTTACGTGCGACGCGGAGGTGAAGCGCGTTGGGCGTAAACTTTTCTCCAATCGAAATCGGGCGACGCGCGCTGCGTGCCAGCCAGATGGGGCTGGCCGTGACGGGCCAGAACATCGCCAACGTCAA
Organism: uncultured bacterium; assembly: GCA_965365725.1. Taxonomy (GTDB): domain Bacteria; phylum Acidobacteriota; class Blastocatellia; order Pyrinomonadales; family Pyrinomonadaceae; genus DASQDT01. Next base: position 3,800 of record CBDUCU010000217.1, read on the forward strand.
TACGCCCGGCTACACGCGCCAGCAGGTGCAGCTTGCGCCCATCCAGACAGACCTCTCAAACATGACTATGACGGGCGCTGGCGTAACGGTCGAAGGCGTGCGCAGCTTCCGCGACCGTTTTGTCGAATCTCGTCTTCAACGCGAGACAGCCATCACGGGCCGACTCACGGCGCAGCGCGACGCGCTGGCTCCCGTCGATGCGGTCTTTGATGAATCGGCGGGCGGCGGCATCAGCGATGCCATGCAGAGCTTTTTCGGCTCGTTCCGCGAGCTCGAAGCCTATCCGACTTCTGTGCCTTTGCGCGCCGTCGTCGTTGAAAAAGGTTCGGCGCTTGCCGCCTCGTTTCGCTCGACCTACGCGCGTCTGCAAGAGATACGCGAAGATACCGATGCGGCGCTTCGTTCGACGGCCACAGAGGTAAACTCTCTGGCCCAACAGATTGCCTCGCTCAATCAGAAGATTCGAGACGATGAGAACAGCGGCGTGAGTACGACGGAGCTGCGCGACCAGCGCGGCGAGGCCGTCAAGCGTCTTGCGGAATTGAGCGGCGCTTATGCGGTCGAAGCCGAAGATCACACGCTTACAGTCACACTCGGCGACGGACGCGCGCTCGTTGTCGGCGACCGCGCCAAGCAGCTTGAGAGCGTGCCGATGCCGCCCGATGGACTCTCGACGCTGATGCTCGACGGCACGCCCGCCGTCTTTAACGAAGGGCGTTTGCGCGGCCTCTCTGATGCAATCGACCAGATCACAAATCATCTCTCCGCGCTTGATGATTTGGCAGGCTCGCTCGCCGCGCGCGTCAACGCCCTGCACACGTCGGGCACAGACCTCAACGGTCTGGCGGGCGCAAACTTTTTTGAGCCGCCCGTTGCGGGCGGCACCATCGGCGTTCACAACCTTCGTGTGTCTCAAGCGCTCAAAAACGACCCGCGCGGCGTGGTCGCCTCGCCCACCCCGCCGCCCGCCACAACTGCAACGGTGGCTGGCGCAATCGCCAATCTTTTGACGGACACATCATCCACCATCGGCCCGAAAGTCGGCTCGTTTAGCTCGGTCTATGCGCAGACGGTGGCGGAGGCTGGCGCGGGCGTAAAATCCGCCGCCGAGACTTTGCAGACGCAACAGGCCATCCTCGAACAGGTGACGGCGCAGCGCGAAGCTATCTCCGGCGTTTCGCTCGATGAAGAGGCCATCAATCTGCTCCAGTACCAGCGCGCCTACGAAGCGGCCGCACGCTTTCTTCAGGTCGCCGACGAGGTCACGCAGGCCATCCTCGCGCTCGGACAGTAAAAGAGTAATGAGTGATGAGTAATGAGTGACGAGTAAGAATAGCTTGCTTTTACTCATCACCCGCTTACAAAGGAGTTGATATGCAATTTCGCATCACGGATTCAGGGACGAATTTGCTGCTTGCATCGCGCATCTCTTTGACGCGCCGTCAAATTGCTGACGCTCAGGAGCGCGTGGCGACAGGCAAGCGCATCAACCGCCCGTCGGATGATCCGACCGGCGCGGAGACTCTGATCCGTCTGCGCACGGCGCAGGCCGAGATCGAACATTTCAGCCGCAACACCAGCGCCGTCAAAGAGCGTCTGACATTCTCCGATTCCGCGCTTGATTCTTACGAGCAGGCGCTTGACCGCGTCAAGGCGCTGCTGATGAAAGGAGCTTCGGGCACAGCCAGCGCAGACGTGCGCGCCACACTGGCCGCCGAAATCGACGGAGTGCGCATCCGCGTGCTGGCCAATGCCAACACGCGCATCGACGGTCAATATATCTTTGGTGGGACGCGACAAGCCGAGCCGCCCTTTGATCCGGCGACTGCTGCCGCCTCAGCCGTTTCCGCCTTGCCCACCAAGCTTCAGATCGAACAGGGCGGACAGCCCTTTGAGAGCGGCGTGCTTGCCGAGACGGTCTTTGCCGATTCTACGGGCACGGTGTTTGCAATGATGACGGATGTGGCCGCCGCCTTGCGCGGCACGGGCGATGCGGCGACCGACGAGCAGAACATTCGCGCGGCGCTTGACCGCGTTACCGAATTCGGCTCGCGTGCGGCAACGGCGCGTGCGCGCGTCGGCTTAAGTCTCGAAGCGGTCGAGGACGTACAGAGCCGGCATGAGCGCAACGACTATCTGTTGAGCGTCGCCGCGCAGAATATCGAAGCGGCGGATTTTGTCGAAGAGTCGATGCGGCTTGTCGAATCCAATAACGCGCTTGAAGCGACGCTCAGGGCCGCCTCGCAATACGGACGCAAGACGCTCATCGACATGCTCGGTTAAGCGGGCCACAAACTTCGCTCTGACAAAACAGTTCGACCTCCCAAGCTTAAAAACTATGCCGACAATTTGCATTCAAGGAACAGAGTTGACCTACGACGAACAAGACGTTGTGACCTTTGAAGAAGGTCTGATTGGGCTACCGCATTTGCGCCGCATGGTGCTTGCTTTTCAAGAAGACCTTGCGCCGTTTTTCTGGATGGCCTCGCTCGACGACGCGGATGTCGCCTTCGTCGTCGCAAGTCCCGCCGCGCTTTTTTCCGAATATGCGCCCTCTGCGCCCGACGACGCGCGCACGCGGCTTGCAGCCGACGCGGAAGAGGAACTAACGACTTTGGCCGTCTGTCTCATTCGTCCCGAATGGAGGCGCTCGACCGTCAATTTGCGCGCGCCGATCTTTATTTCGGGGCGCAGCATGCGCGGCGTGCAGATCGTTCTCAACGAAACCGGCTATCGTCTCGACGAGAGGTTGCCCGTCGCCGCCG
>CBDUCU010000218.1:0-6546 GCA_965365725.1 uncultured bacterium
GCGCAATTCGTGCGGCTTGCTCAAAATAAGACGCGGCTCGACCTCAAGTTTTTCAAGGTCGAAGTCCGGTTGATAGAAACGGTTGAATAAGACGAGCGCGTCCGCTCCCGCATCAACCAGACGATAAGCCATATTGCCCAGACTGCTAAAGTAAGGGCTCAGCTTTATCGCCACAGGAATTGTCACCGATGTCTTCACGTCGCGCAGGATGTCGAGATAAATATCCTCAACGTCGGCGCTCGTCATATAAGGGTTGGTCGGAATGTAATAGACGTTGAGTTCCAACCCGTCGGCCCCGGCCTCTTGAATCAGACGCGCGTATTCGATCCACCCGCCGGGGCTTGCGCCATTCAAACTTGCGATGATGGGAATGTCCGTGGACATTTTGGCCGAATGAATGAGCTTGAGATACTGGTCGGGGCCGACGTTGTAGGTCTGCATCTCGGGAAAATAGCTCTGCGCTTCGGCGACGTGATGCGTGACGTGGTCGAGATAGTGGTGAAGGAGCAGACTGTCGTGCGTAATCTGCTCCTCAAACAGCGAATACATCACAACCGCGCCCGCGCCCGCGTCTTCCATCCGCTTGATTCCCTCGACCGTGTGCGACAGAGGCGACGACGAAGGGACGAGCGGGTTCTTCAACTCCAAACCCATGTACGTTGTGCTGAGGTCAATCATTGTTCTCTCCAAAAAAGCTTTTAGCGATTAGCGATTAGCTTTTAGCTAAAGACAACTTCCAACGGGATGCTGGCTAAACGCTAAAAGCTAAACGCTAAAAGCTCAAAGATCATGCTTTGCCTGCGAGTTGTTTGTACTGCTGCCACTTCGTATTGACGGCGGCCTGTGCCTGACCGAGCAGGAACTTGGCGACGACCGGGTCGCTTTGTTGAAGCATGCGATAGCGCGCCTCGGTGTAGATATAGTCCTGCAAGGGGATTTTCGGGTCGCCGGAATCGAGTTGGAACGGGTTTTTGCCCTCAGCCGCAAGCGCCGGGTTGAAGCGATAGAGCGGCCAGTAGCCGGAATCCACCGCAAGCTTCTGATGATGCATGCCCTTTGCGATGTCGATGCCGTGAGCGATGCACTGGCTGTAGGCGATAATAAGCGACGGGCCGTCGTGCGCTTCGGCTTCGAGGAAGGCTTTGACCGTCTGCGAATCGTTTGCGCCCATCGCAATCTGCGCGACATAGACGTTGCCGTACTTGGTCGCCATCATGCCGAGGTCTTTCTTAGCGGTTGGCTTTCCGCCTGCGGCAAACTTCGCCACCGCGCCCAGAGGCGTGGCCTTTGATGCCTGCCCGCCCGTGTTTGAATAGACTTCTGTGTCGAGGACGAGGATGTTGACGTTTGCGCCCGAAGCGATGACGTGATCGAGTCCGCCGAAGCCGATGTCGTAGGCCCATCCGTCGCCGCCGACAATCCAGACGCTCTTTTTGACAAGCGCGTCGGCGATAGAAACAAGATCGCGCTCCTCCGGCTCAAAACTGTCTTTGAGACGCGCCTTGAGAGCCGCAACCATCTCGCGCCGCGCGTTGATGTCGTAGTGTTCCGAAGTATCGGCCAGAAGCCCATCGGTCAGCGCGTCGCCAATCACAGGGCGCAGGCGCTCGACGAGCGTGCGCGCGTAAGTCGCCTGATGGTCGATGGCCATCCGCATCCCCAGACCGAATTCGGCGTTGTCTTCAAACAGAGAGTTTGACCAGGCCGGGCCGCGCCCTTCTTTGTTGATCGTGTAGGGCGTGGTCGGAAGGTTTCCGCCGTAGATCGACGAGCAGCCGGTCGCATTTGCAATCACAGCGCGGTCGCCAAACAGACGCGTCAGCAGGGCGATGTATGGAGTCTCGCCGCAACCGGCGCATGCGCCTGAAAACTCAAAGAGCGGTTGCAGAAGCTGGATATTCTTAACGCTGTCAAACTTCATCCCGCCGTTTGGTTGCAGATCCGGCAGCTTCAAAAAGTATTCCCAATTGACGCGCTCGCTGTCGCGCAGAGGAAGCTGCGGGTGCATGTTGATGGCCTTGCGCGAGACGTTGGATTTGTCTTTCGCGGGACAGACCTCGACGCACAGACGGCAGCCCGTGCAATCCTCGACCGCCACCTGAAGCGTGTAACGCTTGTCGGGCAGCTCGCGGAACTTGGCCGAAATGTGCTTGTAGCCGTCGGGCGCGTCCGCCAGCGCCGCTTCGTCAACGACCTTTGCGCGAATCGTCGAGTGAGGGCAAACAAGCATGCACTTGCCGCACTCGATGCACAGGTCAGGCTCCCAGACGGGAACTTCCAAAGCGATGTTGCGCTTCTCCCATTGCGCTGTGGCTACGGGGTATGTGCCGTCAATCGGCATCGCGCTGACGGGAAGCGCGTCGCCGCGTCCGGCGAGAATCTCCGCCGTCACGTTCTGCACAAATTCGGGCGCAAGCGGAGAAACTGCGGGCGGGCGCTCAAACGTGCTTGTCGCTTCAGAAGGAATCTGAACTTCGTAGAGATGCTCAAGCGTCGAATCGACCGCCGCGAAGTTTTGGCGAACGACCGACTCGCCGCGCTTGCCGTATGTCTTCTTGATCGAGTCTTTGATCTTGGCGATGGCCTCTTCGCGCGGCAGTACGCCTGAGATGGCGAAAAAGCATGTCTGCATGATGGTGTTGATGCGCGTCCCCATGCCGTTCTGCTTTGCCACCTCGTAGGCGTTGATGCAGTAGAACTTCAAATTCTTTTCGATGATCTGCTGCTGCAAAGAGCGCGGCAGATTGTTCCACACCTCGTCTTTCGAATAAGGACTATTCAAAAGAAACGTCGCGCCCTCTTCGGCGGCTTCAAGCACGTCGTATTTTTCGACGAAGTTGAATTGATGAACGCCGATAAAGTTTGCGCGCGAGACCAGATAGGTGCTTCTAATCGGGTGCGGCCCAAAGCGCAGGTGAGAAACCGTCATCGCGCCCGATTTTTTCGAGTCATAGACGAAATATCCCTGCGCGTAATTCTCCGTCTCTTCGCCGATGATCTTGATCGTGTTTTTGTTTGCGCCGACGGTTCCGTCTGCGCCCAAACCCCAGAAGAGAGCGCGCACTTCGTCGCTGCGCTCGGTTGAAAACGCGGGGTCGAAATCAAGCGACGTGTTTGTCACGTCGTCGCGGATGCCGATGGTGAAATGGTTTTTCGGCGTAGGTTTGCGCAGCTCGTCATAGACCGCTTTGACCATCGCGGGCGTAAACTCTTTTGAGGCGAGACCGTAGCGACCACCTGTGATGCGCGGAATCGTGGGGAACGGCGACGTGCCGTCGATGAGCGCTTCGCCGACTGCGGTCAAAACATCCTGATAGAGCGGCTCGCCGCCCGCGCCCGGCTCTTTCGTGCGGTCTAGCACGGCAATGGCCTTGACGGTCTTGGGAATTGCGGCGAGAAGATGTTCGGCTGAAAACGGGCGATAAAGTCTGACTTTGACGAGGCCGACTTTTTCGCCGCGCGCCAGAAGCGCCTCGACCGTCTCTTCTGCGGTCTCGCAGCCCGAACCCATAATGATGACGACGCGTTCGGCATCGGGCGCGCCGACATAATCGAACAGCTTGTAGTGGCGGCCCGTGACGGCGGCGAACTTGTCAAAAGTCTCCTGCACGATGGCGGGCGTGGCGATGTAGAAAGGATTCGAGGCCTCACGCGATTGGAAGAAGACATCCGGGTTCTGCGCCGTGCCGCGCATGACGGGACGGTCCGGTGTCAGCGCGCGTGCGCGATGCTCGCGGACGAGATCGCCATCGATGAGAGCGCGCATGTCTTCATCCGAAAGCTGCTCGATCTTTTGCACTTCGTGCGAGGTGCGGAACCCGTCAAAAATATGCAGGAAGGGAACGCGCGCCTTGAGCGTCGCGGCCTGTGAGACAAGCGCGAAGTCCATCACTTCCTGTACGGAGTTTGAAAAGAGCATGCCCCAGCCGCAGGCGCGCGCGCTCATCACGTCCGAATGGTCGCCAAAGATTGAAAGCGCGTGCGTGGCGAGCGCGCGGGCGGCGATGTGAAAGACCGTCGAGGTCTGCTCGCCCGCGATCTTAAACATATTCGGGATCATCAGGAGAAGCCCCTGACTTGCCGTAAAAGTCGTGGTCAGCGAGCCTGTCTGGAGCGTGCCGTGAACTGCACCGGCTGCGCCGCCTTCTGACTGCATCTCTCGGACAGAAGGGCGTACGCCCCAGATATTTTTTTCGCCGGCGGCGGCCCACGCGTCGGCGTTCTCGCCCATGTTTGAAGAGGGCGTGATGGGATAGATGGCGATGACCTCGTTCGTCTTGTAGGCGACGTAGGAGGCCGCTTCGTTACCGTCGATTGTGATTTGCTTACGCTGCATCGTGTGTAATTCCACCCAAGAATCGTTTTCAGTCTTGCGAATTCTTACCCAAGCGGGTCGTTTCAGCCTTGAAAATAGGCTTGAAACCCCTGTGCTCCAGTGGAAGTGCAAATGGTGGGCCGAGGATGCAGGAAAAAGGCGAAAGGGTGAAGAAATCCGGTTGAAGGCCACACGCGCCTTCATCTTTCATTCTTCACCCTTTCGACCTTCCTTCGAGGGAGGAATTTACCTGTCTTGGGTGGATGGAACCTCGCTTCGGGTAATTTTTGACCTTTCCAGTGTTAGGTCTTCGGCTTTTGCCTCCTTTGGGCTTCGGGGCCTGGCATTCAGTCGAGCACGCGGTCGTTGAACGCGTCGAATGAATACGGTTCGGCTCGACCGCCAACAGGCAGGATGAAAGAAATGCTCTCTGAACCAGCCTGATTTCAAACGCACGGCACGACAACGAGACATCATGCCGAATCTGCAAGACTCGTCAAGCAGCATCTGCCCAACGCATGCGAATGTTAAGACACAGGCGCGGAAAAAAATATGACCGTCGTCACAGATCAACGTGACGACGGTCACAAAGCGATAATCCATGAGGAGAACCAAAAACGACGTTCAAGAGAGAAAAATAGCTGCGCTGTGGGCGAAAGAAAATAGCATGCGCTGATGACGCATGCTATTTCCTTTTAGCCGTCTTCAACGGCTCGTTTGCGTAGCTTTTTCTATCCTCTTTTTCAATAGCTCGCTAAGGCTTCGAGCGCCGCCGTGTCCTGGACGAAAAGCGTCGAGCCTTTGACTTCGATCAGGTGGTCGCTCTTAAACTCGCTAAACAGACGCGTGACGGTTTCGCGCGAGGCTCCGATGAGCTGGCCGATCTCTTCATGCGTGAGCGTCAATCTCAAACGACGGTCGCCCTCTTCGTCGCCTTGCCCGTAGCCTGAGCGCGCGCTCGTCTCAAGGATAAAGCGTGCAAACTTGCCCGCCGCTGAGTGTGAGAGACCGAGCAGGCGCACCTGCGCAAACGCAGCGCGGTAGTTGCGGCTCATCTGAAGCGCGGCCTGAAGAGCTGCATCCGAATGTGCGGCGAGAAAACGCAGAAGCGCGTCGCGACGAACGAACGTGATCTGGCAAGGCTCGACCGCCTCGGCTGAAACCTCGTAAGACTCTCCCGAGAGCGCAGCGCTGAGCCCTAAAACCTCGCCCGGCTCGGCAATCTCTGTGATGAGCACGCGCGCGTCGCCCGAAGAGGTCGAGAGCTTGACGCGTCCGGCGCAGAGTATGTGCGCGCCGTGCGCTTCCTGACCTTCGACAAAGATGAGCGCGCCTTTGGGATAGGTGGTTGAAAATTTGATGCGGTCAAGCGCGCGCGCCGCGTCCGCGCCGAGGTCGCAGAAATATGCTTTTGTGCGCCGCTCGCAGCCTTCGCAAGCTTCGACGATCTTCAGCCCGTAAGGTGTGGGCATAGCCTTCTCACCGTTTTTGTATGAGTAGTAAAAAATGAACAGCCGGCATACGACATGTGCGCCGGCCTAAACTCATAAGCCCGCGCGAGGCATCCGGCGAGGAAAAGCGGCAACACTTGTGCCAACTCGATCTGACCGGCAATTTAGCCGATTTGCTGATTAAACGAGCGAAAAATTTCCCGCGCGCGGGTGAAACCGCGCATTTATCTGTGCCGCCCGCACCGCCCAATCAACTATAAACAGCGTACAATCCGGCAATGCGTCGGCGCGTGCTCAAGCGGTATAAAGGTTGCACCAAAGAGCGGCGGCGCATTTTGCGCTGAGGAAGGAATCACTTAAGTAATGACAGTCAAGGGTAATTGGCAGGCTCAATATCGCTCGAAACTAAAGACGGCGGCGCACGCCGTCCGCGTCGTCAAACGCGGTCAAAAAATCTTCGTCGGTTCGGGCGCAGCCGAGCCGCAGACGCTTGTTCACGCTCTTTCGGAGCGCGCCGAACAGTTGACCGATACAGAGATTTATCACGTTATGACGCTCGGTATTGCGCCCTACGCGGAAGCGCGTTTTGAGCGCAACTTCCGACATAACGCGTTCTTTATCGGCGCCAACACGCGCAAGGCCATTCAGGAAGGACGCGCCGACTACACGCCCGTCTTTCTCTCGGAAATCCCGAAACTCTTTCGCACGCGGCGCATCCCCTTAGACGTGGCGCTGATCGCCGTCAGCCCGCCCGACGAGCACGGCTACTGTTCTTACGGC
>CBDUCU010000219.1:0-6542 GCA_965365725.1 uncultured bacterium
AATGGCTGCTTCGGTGCAGGCTGTGTACCACCAAACCCCAGCGCGCAACAAAGCGCCACACTTCTGGGGCTTACCTACAACAATTCAACTTTCAGCGGAACCACTTCCGGTGGTTTTCTTGCAATCGGCGATACGGCTACGCCTCCCGCCAACGTTGATAACCTTGGCTCTTTCACACTCAACGGTAGCCCGAGCCTCTATACTGGGCAGCAGTTCACGTTAAGGGTGACCTTTACAGTGCCGACGGGAATCAACGGCAGCAACACGCAGACCTTTACCGCCGTTTTGACGGGTAGCGTCTCCGCAAATAATCAAGGCGGCGTTTTCCTCGACTTTAACAACACGCCCACTTTGTTCACATTCAATAATGGAACATCGTCAGGCTCATTCTCATTCAATGTGAATGATGTCTCCGTGATCGCGGGCGGGACTATCGCGCTCTCCGGAAACATTACTGGTGGGCAGCAGACGACCATTCCCGAGCCGGCCACGCTTCTCCTGCTCGGCACGGGCCTGACGGGTATCGCTGCCGGTGTCCGCCGTCGCCGTAAATCAGCTTAGTAGCAGAGATTGCTTCAAGCCTAAACGCGCCATTTGCAGCTTTTCATCAATGGCCGACTCGACCTTAGCCGTCGAGTCGGCCATTGAATTTTTTCTTACTTATAGCTTTGTGTTTTTTTGAGAATTTTTCTGGAGAGCAAACTTTATTAAACATTTCCTTGAGTTACACAAACAAAAAGGGTCGAAATCGGATGGGCGGCAGGCGGGCGGCGGCGACCGGAGCGCGGAAAGTTGCGCTCGGTCGTGTTCTGCTTTTTCGCTCCTTTTAACCGCTCACATCCTGTTTGACCTCAACCTCACAACATTCATATCATCACATCCGTGCAAAAAATAGTTTCGTCGCCAGAGATGCGCGAAATCGACCGCCTGACGACCGAGCGGTATGCCATCCCCTCGCTTATCCTGATGGAGACGGCGGCAGCTTCGGCAGCGCGAGCCCTCTTATGTGAGTTTGAAGGCAGCTTCCAGAATAGAACTGCTCTTGTCCTTTGTGGTCGTGGCAATAACGGCGGAGACGGCGCAGCTCTGTCACGCATTCTTTGGACGCTGGGCGCAAAAGTCGATGTCATACTCTTTGGTCAAATTGAAGATACAAAGGGCGATGCGCGAACTAATTTTGAGATTCTGAAACGGCTCGGTAGTTTCGACGCAGGTTCTTCTGAAAAACCGTCGGGGATTGCTTTCATTCAATGCCAACAGGTAGCGGCGTGGGAGGAGTTCGCTGGAAGAAGTCGCTGCTATGACGTAATTGTTGACGCACTCTTTGGCACTGGTCTATCGCGTCCGCTCGAAGGAATTTTTCGCACGGTGGTCGAGCATCTAGCTCTGTTGCGACGGGCACGCAAACACTCGCGCAACGTTCGTCCGCTTATTGTCTCTTTAGACGTTCCTTCTGGTCTGAATGCTGACTCGCCGTCTCTTATCGGTGAAACTGTTCATGCGGATTTAACTGTTACCTTCACCGCCCCAAAGCCCGCAAATGTTCTCGCCCCCGCCTCACATCTGAACGGGAGATTAGTTGTCGCATGCATCGGCTCGCCGCAAAGGCTGATAGCAGATGCACCGTCAAATCTCTTTCTCTCGGAAGCTGAGGACGCGCGTCTGTGGCTTGAAAAGACGCGCTATGCGCCGGATTCCTACAAGAATAGTCATGGTCACGTCCTTATCATCGCAGGTTCGCGCAACTACACGGGCGCACCGGCGCTTTGCGGAAACGCCGCGCTCGCTTCCGGTGCCGGCATTGTCTGCGTTGCTACGCCCTCTTCCGCACAACCGAGCGTTGCGGCGCGTCTGCATCCGGAAGCCATCACAGCACCGGTCAATGAATCTTCGGACGGCGTATTCAATGCCTCATCGCTCAGGCAACTTGATGAGCTTATAAAGCGCGCAACCGTCGTCGCCATTGGTCCAGGACTCACGGCAGATAATGAGGAGACGCAGGATTTGGTACGCAAGATAGTTGCAGACCGTGCGACTCCTATCATCATTGATGCCGATGGTCTCAACTCGCTTGCGCCTTGGCCCGCAGACCTGAGGGGCACGCCTGCACACCCTTTGATACTGACTCCGCACGAGGGCGAGATGCGGCGACTTCTCGGTTTGAAGGAGAGAAACGGTCTTGCCGATAGAGTTCTGGTTGCGCGAGAGTTTGCGATGAGAAACACGCTGATTCTCGTCTTAAAAGGCGCGCGCACTCTCGTCGCCGCCCCGGATGGGCGCGTTTTTGTCAATCCAACTGGAAATGCCGGACTCGGCAGGGGCGGCTCAGGCGACACGTTGACGGGCGTGATTGCAAGTTTCGTCGGACAGGAATTTGCTTCACGACGCGAGGATGACATTGATCCGTTCGCGGCTACGGTTGCCGCAGTATATGTCTCAGGCTTGGCCGCAGATATCGCTGCGCGCAAACACGGCATGCGGACGCTTCGCGCCACGCACGTCAGAGAAAATTTGGGCGCAGCTATCCGCTCGCTCGATATGGAGGGCGAAAGACCTTGAGCGTCGTTGAGCGAGAACCTTTGCTCCCCTTTGTTTGGGTGACGCACAGCCAAGACGAGACATTCCGCGCCGGAGTCGAGATTGGCCGACAACTGACGGGCGGAGAGGTTATCTTTCTTAGTGGGCCGCTTGGTGCCGGTAAGACCGCTCTGGTCAAAGGCATTGCCTTCGCGCTCGAACTAGAGCCGGACGAGGTGACTAGCCCCTCGTTTACGCTCGTCAATCCATATAACGAAGGAAGATTTCCTTTCTACCATATAGACCTCTATCGACTCGACGAAGGGCCGGGCGCTGCGCACGCGGTCGATCTCGAAGAGTTGCTGATTGATGAAAGCGCGGTTGTCGCAATTGAGTGGGCCGAGAGGATGGGCAACTATCCTTTGCCGTGTGAAATCTGGCGCATCAATATCGAAGGCGCAGGCGACGAGCCTCGTCGCATCTCTTTGATAAAAACCGAGAGCACGTAAGATAAGGCTTTAACTTACGCCTGTGGGCTGCATCTGCGTTCGACGTGTTAAGATGCATGATAAGTTTAAGACAACAAATAGAAGGAGAGACAAAATGCCTTATTCAGAAATTCTCATCAAACCGATGCGCGAGGATTTGACGCGTATAGGTGTCGAGGAAACGCGAACGCCCGAACAGGTTGAAGCTGCAATTAGAAACACGGACGGCACGCTTTTAGTAGTCGTTAATTCAGTCTGCGGTTGTGCAGCAGGCAAGGCGCGGCCCGGCGTTGCTCTGGCGCTTCAATCCGATGTGCGCCCTGACCGCGCCGTCACGGTTTTTGCCGGAGCCGACATCGAAGCCACCGCCAGAGCGCGCGAGCACTTCGCACCCTATCCGCCTTCCTCGCCCCAAATCGCGCTCTTCAAAAACGGCCAACTTGTCCACATGATCGAGCGACACCAGATTGAAGGCCGGACTGCTGAAGAGATCGCCAGCGAGCTCAAACAGACTTTTACGCAGCACTGCGTTTCTGCCGGTACACCTGCGGCATAAATGTAAATGGTGAACGCGAAACGATGAACGATGAATGAAAGAACAGTTGTTTTCTGTTCATCGTTTCGCGTTCACCGTTCATCGTTTCTTCAATGTCTCTGTCTCTCTCAACTCCCATCCTCACACTTCCGAAGTTCGGCATCGAGCGGCTCGGGCAGCAGACGGCGCGCCGTCTTGCGCTCGCACTGGCAAGCGTCGCCGGTAAGCGCGATGCTTCTGAGGCAACGGTCGAAGACCTTCTTCATTATCTGCCGATGCGATATGAGGATCGCTCGAATCTCGCGCGGATCGTTGATTTGACGGACGGCGTAGAGGCTTCGCTCGAACTATACGTGCGCGTCGCCGGAGCTTTTCAGGTCGGTAAGAATCGCGGCCCGAAAGCACCGCCGCTCTACATCTTTGAAATCACGGCGAACGATCCTGAGCGCACGGGCAAGCCGGTCGTCGTCTGGTGGTTTGTATCGGGTCGCCAAGCCTCTCGCATCGCCGCTTTTTACCGGCAGAGATTTCCTCGCGGCGCGCGTTTTGTCGCTTTTGGAAAGTGGGAATGGGATGCACGGCGCAACACCTTTGCGCTGCGTCTTAACAAGCCCGACGAATTGGAGATGCTGCCCGGCGTTTTTACCCCGCCCGAAAATGCTCTGATTCGTTTAGCCGAAGAACATGCGGCGAACTTCAAACCTGACGCGCAAGCTTCGACCACAAATACAGAACCATCAGCTTCGGATGACGAACCTCACTCGTCTAATGAAACAGATACTGTTAGGAATTCAAACGAAGCTGATGAAATGGAAGTTGAAGAAGACTCTTCCGATCCAGCTTTAGCAGGCATCCACACGGGCCGGCGCGTCCCCGTCTATCGAAAGCTCGGCGAGTTTCGCACCAAGCGTCTGCGCGAGATGATGCACGCCGTTTTAGCGCTGTTGTCAGACGAAGCATTTGAAGAGACCTTGCCGCGCGAACTCATCACACGACAGCGACTCGTCGCCCGTGCGGAAGCCCTGCGCCGCATCCACTTCCCCGTCGACGACGCTCCGCTTGCAGATTATGAACGTGCGCGCAGTCCCGCGCATCTGCGGCTTATTTTTGAAGAGTTTTTCTGGGTCTCGCTTGCGCTCGCGCTTCGTCGCAGCGAGCGCGTCAAAGAGCCGAAAGGCGCTGTTATCGAAATCACTCCGCGTATACGCGAACGCATACTCTCCGTCCTTCCGTTTACGCTGACAGGCGCGCAGCAACGCGCCGTCGAACGCATACTCGACGACATGCAATCGGACGCGCCCATGAACCGGCTTTTGCAGGGCGATGTTGGAAGCGGCAAAACGGCAGTGGCGCTTGTTTCGATGCTCGCGGCAATGGAGAACGGTTATCAGGCTGGCCTGATGGTTCCGACGGAAATTCTCGCCGAGCAACATGCGCGAAACATCAAGCGCCTGATGGCACGCACGCCCTATCGCGTCGAACTGCTCACGGGAAGCCTTCGGGCCGCCGAGAAGCGCCGACTTCATCAAGCAATCGCCGATGGCGAAGTGCATGCCGCCGTCGGAACGCACGCGCTTATTCAAGAAACGGTCGGATTTCAGAAACTCGGCCTCGTCGTCATAGACGAACAGCATCGCTTCGGCGTACTCCAGCGTGCGGCGTTGCGCGAGCGCGGCTTTAATCCTGACGTGCTTGTGATGACGGCCACTCCCATCCCACGCTCGCTCGCCATGACCGTCTATGGAGACCTCGACGTATCTGTCATCGACGAGTTGCCGCCGGGCCGCACTCCGATCAAGACGGTCGTCGTCGGCGAAGATAAACGCGCGGGCGTTTATAAAGGTCTCGAGCGAGAGGTGCGCGCCGGTCGTCAGGCCTACGTTGTCTATCCGCTTGTTGAAGAGTCGGAGAAGATGGACTTGAAGGATGCAACGCGCATGTTTGAGCATTTGCGCGACCGCATCTTCCCGCATTTCACGGTCGGGCTGCTTCACGGCAAGATGAAATCTGCGGAGAAAGAAGACGTGATGCGCCGTTTTGTCTCCGGCGAGATTCAGATTCTGGTAGCGACGACTGTGGTCGAGGTCGGTGTCGATGTGCCGAACGCTTCGGTGATGGTCATCGAGCACGCCGAGCGTTTCGGACTTTCACAACTCCATCAGTTACGCGGGCGCGTCGGGCGCGGCGCGGAACAATCCTTCTGCGTGCTGCTGGCTTCAGACAAACAGACTTCTGTCGCGCAAGAGCGGCTCGGCATCATGGAGGAGACTTCGGATGGATTTCGCATCGCCGAAAAGGACTTGGAGATTCGCGGCCCCGGCGAGGTGATGGGCACGCGCCAGTCCGGCGTCCCCACCTTCCGCGTCGGCAACCTCGTCCGCGACCTCCACCTCCTCGAAGACGCGCGCCGCGAGGCCGAACACTATCTCACCGCCCGCCGCCACACCCGCGAGACCTCCCGCCTCATCGCCCGCGTCCGCGCCGACGCCCGCTTCGGCCTCGCCGCCATCGGGTGAGGCAAGTAAAATGGTGCCGGACTGACTCCGGGTCGCCGTCGGGCAAGAAGACCCGGGACGACACAGAGTGGGAGGTTCTATCGCGTTGAAGGTGACACGGACAGTTTTCGCCATCGGTTATGTAGCCACCATCGCGCTGTTCGTGTGCTGCGGGATGGCGCTGATCGTGTTCGCGGCGATGGAGCTGTGGCACGGGGTCAACCCGGTCGCGGTGCTGCCCCTGCGGGAACGCTTCAACGCCGTGCTCGAAAGCATCGGGCTGCTGACCATCGCCGTTGTCGCGCTCGAACTCGGCCAGACGGTGCTGGAGGAGGAGGTGCGGCGCGAGGAGCAGGTCAGCGCCCCGACGCGCGTCCGGCGGTTCCTGTCGCGCTTCCTGGTCGTCGTGGTCGTCGCGCTCTCGATAGAGTCGCTGGTCTCTGTCTTCGAGCTCGCCCACGAGGACGCCTCGCGGCTGCCGCAGGCCGCGTCCATCGCGGTCGCGGC
>CBDUCU010000220.1:0-6514 GCA_965365725.1 uncultured bacterium
GATTTGTTTGTCAGCCATCGTCCAAACGGATTGGCAAACGTCGCCTCGTAAGCCCTTCGACCAAACTCTCCCGCCGTAAAGAGTTGAAAGTAGCGAGGCAGATAGGCAAACGCATCGATCATCACCACGCGCTCGACAATACTGCCCAAACGCTCTGCCGCAAGCAGGCAAAAGACGGCACCTCCGCAATTGCCGACCAAGGTTAAAGTCGAAGCGCTTGTCGTGCGTATCTGTTCAATGATTGACTCGGTCAACATATCGAGCGTCCATGCGCTCGGCTTTGGCGAAAGCCCGCAGCCCGGCAAGTCCGCCGCATGAAAGGAGGCGTGCGCGGGGACGTGCGCAGCAGCGAGCCGCGCAAAGACGCGACCTGTTGCGCCCCAACCGTGCAGCGCAAAGAAGTGTTGCGACCCCTTGCCGTATCGCTCAACATTCACGACTCAAAATCCTCTCAGCCGTCAATCGTCCGCTCAAGACGACCATCGGCATCCCCGTGCCCGGCGTGGTGCTTGCGCCCGTGTAGTAAAGCCCTGCAAACTCTTCGGAAAAATTTTTGCGCCGGAACGGCCCTATCTGCGAGAGCGTGTGCGCTGCGCCAAACGCCGAGCCGTCGTAAAGACCAAACCGTCTGCGCCACACGTCGGGCGTATAAATTTCCTCGACGTAAATATCCGAAGCTTCAATTTGCACTCCGCGCTGCGCGAGCGTCTCAAGCACGCGCGTCTTTATCTCACGCGCGACCTCTCGCCAATCCGCGCCTTGCATCTGGCTGAGTAGCGGCACGGGCGCAAGCACAAAGACGCATGAGTCGCCAGCAGGAGCAAGCGTCGCATCGGTCGCCGAAGGCACGCTCACATAAAAGGGCAAATCGCGGGGGACGCGTTTGTGTTTGAATAGATCGTCAAACGCGCCGCGAAAATCTGCGGGCAGAAAAATCGTGTGATGACCAAGCCCGCGCGGGCGACCACGCACGCCCCAGTAAAAGGTGACAACGCCGGGAGTCATCTTTGTGCGCCGCGCGCGCCGCTTGATACGTTGGCCTATCTGTTTCTCTGTCTCGACAAGTTCTGCATCAGTCGTCGGCAGGTCAACGTTTGAGACGACGACCGACGCTGGATGAAAACTTCCATCGACCATCTCAACGCCTTTAATGCGCTCTGCGCGCGTTCTTATTCGACGGACGCGTGAGTTGGTCTGAATCTCAACGCCAAGCTCGCGCGCGAGTCGTTCAATTCCTTCGACCAGACCATAAACGCCGCCCTTCGGCAGCCAAAGTCCCTGCGCCATTTCGCCGTAAGCGAGAATCGTAAACATCCCAGAAAGATCGTAGGGCGACCCGCCCAGATACATCGCATAAGAGCCGAGCGCCTCGCGCAAATACCTGCTCTTAAAATGGCGACCCAACTCACGGTCGAGCGAGCGCCAAAGTCCGGTCGCCGCCAGCTCACGCGGCGAAAGCGCGCTGATCCATTTCAATGGGTGATCGACGTTGCGGTTGACGAGCTTTTCAAAGGCGATGCGATATTTCTTTTCGGCCTCGCGCATAAACGCGAAAAGGCGCGGCGCGCTGTGCGGCTCGACGCGCTCACACTCGCGGACAAAAGCTGCAAGGTCGCTTGAAAGCGTGAGCCGCTCGTCGTCGGGCCAGCGAAACATGATTGAAGGATCGACCGGAAGCAGCTCGACATAGTCGGAAAAATTTCTTCCCGCCGCCGCAAACATCTGCTCGAAGACCCAGGGATAGTTGAGAAGCGACGGCCCCGTGTCGAAACGAAACCCGGAGCGCTCGATCAGATTGGCGCGTCCGCCGACGCGCTCGGTTGCTTCATAGAGGACGACTTCACGCCCCGCAAGACGCAGATGGATGGCGGCGCTCAGGCCGCCGAGGCCAGCACCGATGACGACGATTTTTTTTTCGCTGCTATCTTTCATCACATCGGTTTTGCTCGTGCTCAAAGGTCGGTTGTCCGCCGGTCACGCCTGGGGGAACTCAAAACGCCTTCGCCGTCGGGTAGCGAGGCGGAGCGGCGCGAAAGAAGGACAACCGGCCTTTGAACACGAACCGTCAAACACGCTGCTAACGCAACAAATAGGCTAAGGGGATGCGCCAGTATTTGCTCGCGGGCAGCAGCTCAAACTTTTCGCGCAGAGGCACGCTTTCGCGCATCTCTATGCGTCCCTCGCGCGCGGCGATGCGTTGATTGAGTCGCCCATAGACCGAGATGCAAGCGGCAATCGCCATCCGGCAATCAGGCGCGAATGCATCAAGATTCGCTTGCGCGCTCGCATAAAATTTTTCAGCAATCGAGGCGAGACGTTGAAGCACGCGTGCAAGCGCGGCTTGTTGTCGCGGATCGCCCGCATCGAGATTTTCAATGCCCTCGGCGCGCAATAAATCGACAGGCAGATAGACGCGCCCGCGTCTTTGGTCTTCGCCTACGTCGCGCAAAAAATTTGTCAGCTGCAAAGCGATGCCGAGCGCGCGTGCGGAATCGAGAGCGCGCGGAAAATCCGTCGGAGTTTTTGAGCCATAGACGTAAGCGAGAAAATATCCGACGACGACGGCGCTGCCATAGATGTAGCCATCGATCAAATCGTCGAGCGTCGAGAAGGGGCGCGGGGCCACGTCGCGCCGCATCGCATCGAGAAACGAGCGGTAGTGTTCGACGGGTATGAGACGCTTGCGGACGACTTGGGTGAAGGCGGCAAGATGCGACGGCACGCCTGCGCGCAGCGCGTCTCTTATCGAAGAAGACTCAATGCCCAACTCGTAAAACTCTTGCCACTCGTCAAGCACGCGCATACGCTCGGAGGCTTCGAGCGGGAACGTGTCAACCACCTCGTCCGGGTAGCGCACAGCCGCATAGACGGCCTCGACCTCCGCACGCTTTTGCGCCGGTAAAAAACGGCTGACGATAAAGAAGCTCGTCGTATAGGCGCGCATCACGGCGCGCGCTTCTTTAATAAGGATGCGCCGCGCCGCCGCCTCCGAGCGCGAAACGAGCGCACGCTCGCGCACGCGCATCTCACGCTCTTGCCAAAGCCGCGCGTCCCAGACCTCTCCTGCCATTCCTGTTTGCAATTTTCTCATCATCAAAAAATCTCTTCGCGCGACGCATCGACGCTTGACGCGCACGCCTCATCGGTTGTCTATGCACCCTTCTGCTCACTCAGGTTGTCGCGCAGTTGGTCGCACAGTTTGTCGCGCGCCAGTGCGAAGTCTTCCAGTTGTCGGAAACTATCCGCATAAGCATCGGCGGGGAAGCGTCTGCGAACGGCATCGCTAGCGAAGCCCGCGCCGCCGAGCAAAAGCGTCGCGCCCACGCTTGAGGATGCGTCGCGCACCTCCGGATACTCGCGCGCCGCACGCTCGAGATCGTAGAGCACAGTCGAAGCCACGCAGACAAGACGCGGACGAAAACGTCTGACGGCCTCCGCCAGCGCGTAGAAGGGCGTGCTTGTGCCGAGGCTTGCCACATCCCAGCCGCAGGATTCAAGGACGAGCGTCGAAAGACTGACGGGCATCTCGTGAAAGTCTTCTTCGGCGCTGCAACAGAGAGCCGCACAACGCGTTCGCTCCGGTAGATGGAGCGCGCTTCGTAGAGCGACGAGCGCATCAATTGCCGCACGAGTGGCGACGTGTTCCTGCGCGACCGTAAGCTCGCCTCTCTGCCAGAGGTCGCCGACTTTTCTCATAGCCGGGCACAACGCTGCGTCCGCAATCACCGCCACGCTAAAGTCATGTAGATACAGGTTGACGAGAATCGAAGAGACGGCCCTTTCATCGCCGCCGATGAGCGCATCAAAGATTGCTTCGCTCGTCTGTGCAGCTTGAAAGAAGGCGTGCTGCGGCGTGCGTTCGCGCGTCAGGCGAAGAGGCAGCGCGACATTGTCGAACGTCTCGTTCAACTGACTCTCGACGCGCGAAGCATCGCGGCGACGAAACGCGGCTACGTCTTCAGGACGAAAACGTCGATGCCCGCCCGCAGTGCGCTCCATCGGAAGCAGACCGCTGTCAGCCCAGCGCTTGACCGAAGCTTCGCTCACTCCGAGCACACGGGCCACCTCACTACTCGTCAGCTTTTTGTTGGCTGGTATCATTCTTCTCGCCCAAAACCGAAATCCGTGAACACGACGGACATTAACAGACAAAACGTTCAATGTAAATACAAAATCGCTCAATTCGTGCATAAGATAATTTTTAATGCAAAATTTGACAGGAAAATTATTGCTTGACACAAATGGATATTTGAGATAAAACGTTCAAACCGTTCACAAGCGTGATGGCTTTTCTCGCGGAGAGAGGCAGGAGCGACGACGGGCAATGAAAGAATTTTCAAGGACTCAAGCGGAGTTAAGGGGAGAAAAAAGATGAATACCAAAAATCGTTCAAAACGTTCACGGCTTTTACTTGTTGCTGCGGTTGCGGCCTTTGCCGGCGCGCAGCTTCTGATGAGCGAAAAGCAGGCTCGTGCGGCGTTTGTCGCAGACCATCATCAGATGAGCAGGGACATTGTTGAGACAGCGGTCGGCGCGGGCCAGTTCACGACGCTGGCCAAAGCGCTCGAAGCTGCCGGACTCATCGAGGCGCTCAAGGGCAGCGGGCCGTTTACGGTCTTCGCTCCGACGGATGCAGCCTTTGCAAAGCTTCCGGCAGGCACAGTCGAGATGCTTTTGATGCCTGAGAACAAAGAGAAGCTTAAGGCCATCCTGCTCTACCACGTGGTAGCGGGCAAGTACGGAGCCTCTGAAGTCGTCAAGCTCAACGGCAAGGAAGCCAAGACGCTTCAAGGCTCGAAGGTCAAGATCAAGGTCAAAGGCGGCGTGATGGTTGACAATGCCAACGTCATCAAGACCGACGTGACGGCGTCAAACGGCGTGATACACGTCATCGACGCGGTGCTTATGCCGAAGATGTAATTTTCGCGTCGGCAAAGTTTGGAGAGGGCCTGCCTCGTTTTTTATCCTCTCCTGCTTTCCGCATGTCGCCGTTCTTGTCAGCCTTCCGTAGGCGGCGCATGTGGATGAACGAGCAAGGGGGGGTTGGGTTCGCCGGCGACCGATTGGGGCAGGTAGGCCGTCGGCGAACCTTTAATCAGGATTGCGTGTGCGACTCTCTTTTGACGAGCGCTCTACGCATCGGAGGGTCAAGGCGAGATGTTTTCAGAATTGACGATCTATGCATTTTGCGCTTTGACAGTGCTGCTCTTGTCGGGCGGCGCGGCATACACGTTTCTGGCCTTTCGTGAAACCGACTTAAGACGCATGCGTGCCAAGCGAATCAAATCGGCGCGTGAATTGCGGGAGGTCTCGCGCGTGTTGACAAAGAGAGCATAGGGGCTTGAGAGTCAGCTCCATCGATGGTCGAGGCGAGGTGTCAAAAGGTGAGTTTTGAGCAGGTGCAATTTGAGGCGGCGCAGGAGCAAGTCATTCTCGTCGATGAAGATGACCGACAGATCGGCATCTGCGAGAAGATGGAGACGCACCGCGCAGGGGCGCTTCATCGTGCGTTTTCCATCTTTGTCTTCGACTCTGCGGGTCGGCTTCTTTTGCAAAAGCGTGCGCGCGAAAAATATCACTCCGGCGGTTTGTGGTCGAACACCTGCTGTGGACATCCGCGACCGGGCGAGACGACTGCGGCAGCCGCGCATCGTCGGCTGCGCGAAGAGATGAACTTTGATTGCCGTTTGGAGAGAGCTTTTAGTTTTCTCTATCGCGTCGAATTCGACAATCATCTGATTGAGCATGAGCTTGATCATGTCTTCGTCGGCTACTTTGACGGCGACCCCGCGCCTGCGCCTTCCGAAGTCGAAGCATGGCGTTGGATCAGTGTCGAAGAACTTGCGCGAGGCTTGCGCGAGAGCGCGCAACAATATAGCTACTGGCTGGCGACGGCATTGGGCGAAGAAGGTTTTCGGCGCTTGTCGGAGATTTCGCGCACGCTGGAGAACGGGATGCAAACGCCGTCGAAGGCGTACATAACGAGATAGTCTTACAGCCTGAGTCGCATCAACTTTAAGCGACTTGAGGACTCTCATCAGCAGCGCGCATTTATTGATCGCGCATTTATTGATAAGGAGCGAGTGATGATTGAGAGAGAGTTTAAAGTCGGTGAACGCGTGAAATGGCAGAGCGGTCGCGGAACGAGCGAAGGGCTGGTTGTAGTTGTTGCCAGAGAGAGCGGACACGTTAAAGACTTCGTCTATGTGGCGAGCGAGGACGACCCGCGATACATCGTCGAGACCAGCGAGGGACAGCGTGCGGCTCATCGCGCCGAAGCGCTCAGCCGCGCCTGAACGAGCAAAAGCGTCGCCCGCGTTGTAGCAGGCCGCAAACAAAGAGCGTCGAGGCTGAAGAATCTGGAAGGTAAGCGCGCTCCGCACGTTAGTTTGCGCAGCCCGCCCGTTTCAAAATTGCTGGGAGAGGCTTTACCGGGAGATTTGAGATGAAAAAAGCTTTGTTTGTCGGCATCGCGGCGGCGGCGATTCTTTTGTCGGCGGGAGCGTTGGCGACG
>CBDUCU010000221.1:0-6514 GCA_965365725.1 uncultured bacterium
GGGCATCTCGCTCGTGACGGGGTGGCTCGGCGGCGAGCTTGTCGAACGGCTCGGCGTGGCCGTTCACGACGGCGCGCACCTCAATGCGCCCAACACGCTTTCGGGTCGCCCGGCGCATGAACGTGCCGATTGAAAAGGCGATGCGCTACGCCCGCCTTACTTTGCCAATGGTGTCGAAAAAAAATGATTAAGGTAAAGCCTGCTTTACAAGCCTTTCTGCTCGCCTGCTGTTTTGCTCTCGCCCTTAACGCGCAGGAGCAACGGCGACCGAGAAAGACCGTTGAGGGTTCGACCTTAACGGGCGTGTACCGCCTCAACGTCAGCGCGAGCGACCGCCTCTATTCGGTCGTCTCCGGCGCGTCAAGCAATCTGCCCTTCGGCGAGCAGCAGCGTTTCTTTATCGACCTCACGATTCGTCTGACACCGCCCGACCAGCTCGCCATCGAGCGACGCGGGCGCACAATTCAAATCGCCTCTTCACGCGCGCCGCGCACAACTTTTGAAGCCGACGGGCGCGAGCGGCGCGAAGCGATTGCCGATGGATACTCAACCATTCGCGTCTCGGTCGCAGGCGAGCAGTTCGTCATCAATTCGCGTACAAGCGACGGCGAAGGCTATACGGTCATCTTCGCTCCGGTTGATGGCGGCCGTCGTCTGCATGTGACGCGCCACATCAGCGCGCGCGAGCTTAACCAGCCGGTCGTTATCCAGAGCGTCTATGACCGAATCTCAGAGGTCGCCGAATGGGGCATCTACGGCGAACCGTCGAAAGAGATTGAAGGGGCGCGCCCCGTCGTCGCTTCTGCTTTCCCAAACGCTGCGACAAAGGTAGAGGCGGCTTCAGCCGAAACGCTGCGGGCCGCGCTCGACGAGTGGATTGCCGCGACAAACGAGCGCGATATTACGCTGCAAATCTCCTTTTACATGCCGACCGTTCAGGCCTTCTATTTAACGCGCAACGTGCGACTTGAGGACGTGCGCGCAGAGAAAGCAAGAGTGTTTGCGCGCGCCACCGTTATAGACATCCGCGCCGCCGAGCCTGAAATCATCTTCCGCGAAGCGGGCCAGATCGCCATCATGCGTTTTCGCAAACGCTACCGCATCGAAGGCGGGCGCGAGACGCGTCGCGGCGAGGTCGTCCAGGAGCTTCGCTGGCGGCGCACCGCAGCCGGCTGGAAAATCTTTAGCGAGCGCGACGTACGCGTTATTAAATGAGTGATGAGCATACGCGGCAACGAGCGCCGTCAGGCGCGAAAGATTTGTAGCCTACGTCGTCAGACATGGGCAATAAATGGGAATTTCACATTCTCCGGCGGCTTTTTGAATATCACTCATTACTCATTACTCATCACTCATCACTCATAACTCATCCCTTCCCTTGTGGACGCACAAGCTCCGGCGGGTGGATAATCCTTTGTGAGAGGATTTTTTCCGAATGAGCGTCCCGCGTGTGAAATGGCTCGAGCGCACATTTTCTTTCGACCTTCCCATCGGTCTTTATGCCAGCGTCGTTGAACGTGTACGCGGCACGCCTGCGCGTCTCGAAGACCTCCTTCTCAAGCTCCCTTTAGAAACAAGAATCAGACGCGACGCTGAGCGTTGGTCGATGCAGGAGCATGCGGGTCATCTGCTTGACCTCGAAGAGTTGGGGCTCGTTCGTCTCGACGATTTCGAGGCGGGCCGGGAAGTTCTTCGCGCCGCCGACATGACAAACCGCAAAACTTTTGAGGCCGCACATAATGCGCGCCCGACCGAAGAGATTCTTACGGCCTTGCGCCGCGAGCGCGAAGAGTTTGTCCGCAGGCTCGACCGTTATGATCAAAGCTTTGTGAGCCGGACAAGCCTTCATCCGCGACTGCAAACGCCTGTGCGCGTCATCGACCTCGCATATTTTATCGCCGAGCACGACGATCATCATCTCGCGTCAATCAGCGAGCTTATACGCCGCTTCGACGCAGGATGAACCGAAGCTGAAATCTCGAAATTCGGTTTGAAACCTGTCGCGCGCGCCGACGTAGAATCAACATCCTCGCTTGGAAGTTTTTCGCCTGAACGAACCAGAGGTGTCGGTAAGTGCCTTTTGTCGAAGCCCTCAAGCTTGCCTTTTCTTCAATCGTCGCCAATAAGCTGCGCTCGTTTCTGACGCTCCTCGGTGTAATCTTCGGCGTGGCGACCGTCATCGTCGTCGTCTCTTTAATCGAGGGATTTAATTCTTACATCGACGAGAAAATAGCTAACATCGGCACGAACGCCTTTGCCGTTCAGAAATTTTCCATCGACGATTTTTCAAGCGTCGAAGCCTTAAACGCCGCGCGCCGACGCAACAAGGACGTGACGCTCGACGACCTCGAAGCCCTGCGCGCGCGACGCGGCGCGGGCGCAATCGCCGATGCGGGCGGAAAAGAGCACGCGCAGGTCGATCTCAAATACGAAGCAAACGAGTTGAGGCGCGTGCATTTGATTGCCGCCACATCGAACATCGCCGAGATAGAGAAGATTGAGGCTGCGGACGGTCGTTATTTCAACGAGACCGAAGAGCGAGCACGCCGCACAGTCTGTTTTATCGGCGCTGACGTGGCCGACAAGCTCTTTCCCAACACAAACCCTTTGGGTCGCCAACTCAAGATCGACGGTCGGCCCTTTCAAGTCGTCGGTGTCGCAAAAGCTCTGGGGTCTGTTTTTGGTCAAACGCGCGACATGAACGTGACCGTGCCGCTGACCACTTTCATGAACATCTACGGCTCGCGCCGCTCGATCAACCTGAGCGTCACATCCACATCCGAGAAGAGCTACATGGATGCGGTTGATGAAGCGCGCGTCGTCATGCGTGCGCGCCGTCGTCTCGCGCCTGGCGAAGCCGACAACTTCGGGATAGTTACGCCCGACCGCATCAACGAGCTGCGCGACCAGATTTTTGGAACGATTCAAACAGCCGCCGTCGGCATCACTTCGATCTCTCTGGTCGTTGGCGGCATCGTCATCATGAACATCATGCTCGTCAGCGTCACAGAGCGAACCAAAGAGATCGGCGTGCGCAAATCAATCGGCGCGCGTCGGCGCGACATCATCAAACAGTTTCTCGCCGAATCAACCATGCTCTCGCTGGCGGGCGGAGCAGTCGGCGTGGCAGCCGCCTTTACGCTCTCAAAACTTGTCGCCATGCTTACGCCCGTGCCGACCTCGCTGCCGCTCGCCGCCGTCGCCCTCGCCCTGTTCGTTGCGGGCGGAGTCGGCCTTGTGTCCGGCGTGTACCCGGCATGGAAGGCTGCAAACCTGAACCCGATTGACGCGTTGAGGGCGGAATGAAAAACGTCAATCGTGAATAGAAGAATCAATCTCTATTCTACGGTTGACGATTCACAGCTTTTTTATGAAGTTCCTACGCTCTGATTTCTATGAAAACCTTGTGATGGCGCTTGACACTTTGCGTCATAACAAGCTGCGTTCTTTTCTGACCATTCTCGGCGTGGTGGTGGGCACGACGACGGTGATCGTGATTGCGGCCTTTGTCGCAGGGATTGATGCGCGCGTGTCGAAGGAGATCGAATCCTTCGGGACAAACTCGATCTACGTCTATAAGTTCGAGCCGGGTTTCAACTTCAACCCTTCGGCGGAAGAGAGAATGCGCAAGTCTCTCAGTTATGAGGATGCGCTGGCCGTCAAAGAAGAGTGTCCATCAGTTGAAAGCGTCGCGCCGTTTATGTCGCCCGTCGATTTTACGAGCGGGCCGTTTGTCGAGCGCGTCAACGTCCGTCGCCGCGACATCGAGATGACAAACGCGACCGTGCAGGGGACGCTCTCCGATTACTTTCGCATGGGCGTGACGAGTCTTGCCCAAGGCCGTTATTTCACCGACGAAGAGAACGCGCGACGCGCCGAAGTCGTCGTTATCGGCGCGGACGTGGCCGCGACTCTCTTTCCATACATTTCCGCGCTCGATCAGGAGATTACGATCAACGGGCGCGGCTACCGAGTCATCGGCGTGCTGGTCGAGCGCGAAACTTTTCTCGTCGGCTCGGACGACCCGAACAATGAAAACAAGGCCGTCTATCTGCCTTACCTGACGATAAAGGCGCTCTACCCTGACGTGGACGATAATTTCATCATGGCGCGGGCGCGACCCGGACAGATGCGCGCGGCGGTCGAAGAGGTGCGCGAGGTTCTGCGCCGTCGTCGTCAAGTGCCTTACGGCAAGCCCGACAATTTCGGCATCTCGACATCAGACCAGATTATCCAGCAGTTTCAATCGATGACCTTGGGAGTCTTTGCTTTGATGGTCGCCATCTCAAGCGTGGGACTTCTCATCGGCGGCATCGGCGTGATGAACATCATGCTCGTCTCCGTCACCGAGCGCACGCGCGAGATCGGCGTGCGCAAGGCGGTCGGCGCGCGCCGTCGCGACATCATCACGCAATTTCTGATCGAGGCCGCAACGCTGACGGGTTTGGGCGGCGTGCTCGGCATCATCATCGGCTCGGCGCTCGCGCTGCTCATCCAGCTATTTATTCCCACCTACATTCCGCTCTGGGCGCCCATTGCAGGCTTTGTCGTCTCGGTCGTGCTCGGCATCGGCTTCGGACTGTGGCCCGCATGGAAGGCCGCGCGTCTTAACCCAATCGAAGCGCTCAGGTACGAGTAGCTGGACGCATTAGAGCAATTTTAGAATCGCTCGCGCACGTACTTTATCTAAGGCGTTGCCGTGCTAGTGTAAAATCTGACAGATATCTGCCAGAGCAAAGGATAGAAGCTATGACGATTACAATTGACCTGCCGCCGGATGTTGAAGCGTCCATCAAAACACAAGCGGCAAAAGACGGCTTGCCGCTCGAAGACTATGTTTAAGTCGCTTGTCCAAGAAGGTGTCCGGAGGCGAGATAGAATAAACTTGCTGGCGGAAAAATCTTTTGATGAAATCCTCGCTCCGTTCCGGTGCAACGTTGAAGATAGCGGAATGAGCGATGAAGAGTTAGACAGTCTCTTTACTACAGCGCGGAAAGAGGCTTCACGCGCAAGGCGTGAGAGGTCGCAAGGGTGAGAGACTTGCCCCGCGCTGTTTTCGATTGCAATGTTCTGCTTCAGGCCGCAGCGCGAGAAAGAAGCGTCGCGGCTAAATGTTTGAATCTGGCGGAAAGCGGTCGCGGCGGGCGCTGGCTTCATCGTGAGCCGCGATAGAGACCTGTTGGATTTAATGACAGGCCACACCGATGAATGTAAAAGAGTTCCGGCAGCGTTTCAGGGCGCTACGGGTGGTTGAGCCGGTCAATTTCCTGAAACTGCTTGAAGATCGTGAAGCCAGTTAAGAGTTGAAACTTTGCTCAAGCAAAAAAGTTGAGGATGACGGCCTAAGGCGTGAAATCACGGCGACACGCCACGACGGCTCAAGCCGTCATCCTGAACTCCAACTGCGTAACTTCTAATGTTCTTGATTATTTAACGCCCACCAGTTCGTTGATTCGCGCGCGGACGGCCTGCGCAAGCATTCGCACTTCGTCCGTCGTGTAGTTGGCGGCGCGGAAAGCGTCGGCAATCTGCTCGTCGGAAAGTTTCGAGAGAATCGCGCCGAGCCACTTTGCGTCCTCGACCGTGAGGTCGCGCATCATCTTGCTGTTTTTGCCTTCGTAGTTGAGACGCAGGCGACCCGCCTCGACCCCTTCGACAAACTTATCGCCCGCATAGTCGCCCGGCTCGTTGCGCGTGCCGCGCACCTGACGCAGCCACGCGACGGGAGAACCCGGTGCGTCGGTTTTGCCGAAGGTTGCGCCGAGGTCGCTGATAAAGCAGCGCAGCTCGCCGCGTGCGCACGCCGCGCCCGGCACATAGATGATCTTATTGTTTGCGTCCTTGCTGTCCCAATTCTCAAGCAACGCCATCATCAATTTCAGACCCTGCAGCTCGCGCGTCCCCGTGAACGGGTTCTGCGCCCACTTCCATTCTTCGAGCCTGTCCCAGCCTTCGGGCCGCGCCTCGAAACGGACGTTCTCAAATTCGCCCTTGCCTTCGATGGTTGCGCGCGGCGCAAGATAAGTTATCTCCGCCTGATAACCTGCGGCCCAGACAAGACGCGACGCGGCTGTCTCGCTTTGCGCTTCCTTGCCGACCTTTGCCACCCACACGCGCCCCTTAGCATCGCGCACGCGATACTTCGTCGAGTAGCCGCCCTTCTCGTCCCTGATAAATGTGAGCTTCGAGATATCGGGCTGCATCTCTTCGCCGCCCGGCCCGTACAAAAGATTGCGCGTCGAGATGTCTTCGGGCGCGCGCCACAAGATGGGAGTCCCCTGCGGCCTCTCCTTCTTCTTTTTCTTATCGTCTTGAGCGGCTTGTACCGCCGACGAAAGGCTGAAGACAAAGGCCAGCATTAAGATCAACGATGCACGAAATGTTACTTGCTTCGACAATTTCCTTTACCCCTTTAGCAAAATCGTTTTCTTCGAGCTTCTCGCGCGCTATTTTAGAATATTGAGCGGCAAATTGTCCCGACCATCGCAGCGATTGGCGCGCACAGGTTTTTTTG